>NZ_VFPQ01000002.1:300000-504922 GCF_006716785.1 Thermopolyspora flexuosa
GTCGAGCCGTACGAGGAGATCGACGGCATCCCCTACCACCGGCTGCTGCCGCACGGCGAGGTGCCGAAGCACGCCCACGACCGGCTGCTCCGCGGCGCCGAGGACGTCACCCGGCTCGTGCAGGAGCTGCGGCCGAGGGTGCTGCACGCGGCCACCGACCACCGCAACGGCAACGTGGCGATGGCGGTGCGCCAGCGCACCGACACCCCGTTCGTCTACGAGGTGCGCGGCTTCCTCGAGGAGACCTGGGCCTCCCGCGACCCGGCGCGGGTGGGCACCGAGCGGCACCGCATGCAGCGGGAGACCGAGGCGAACCTCATGCGGTCGGCGGACGCGGTGGTGACCCTCGCCGAGACCATGGCCGCCGAGATCGTCGAGCGCGGGGTTCCGCGGGAGCGCATCTTCCTCGCCCCGAACGCGGTCGACGACTCGCTGCTGACCGCCGAGTACGACGGCGCCGCGTTCCGGCGCGCGTACGGCATCGCCGACGACGAGGTGGTGATCGGCTCGGTGTCGAGCATCGTCGGCTACGAGGGCTTCGGCGTGCTGCTCGACGCCGCCGCGGTGCTGCGCGACCGGGGCGTGCCGATCCGCGTGCTGCTCGTCGGCGACGGGGCCGAGCGGGAGAACCTGCTCGCGAAGGTGAAGGAGCTGAACCTCGGCGACCGGGCGATCCTGCCCGGCCGGGTGGGCCCCGAGGAGGCGCTGCAGGCGCAGTCGGCGCTCGACATCTTCGTCTGCCCCCGGCTCGACCTGCGGGTGACCCGGCTCGTCACCCCGCTCAAGCCGGTCGAGGCGATGGCCCTCGGCAAGCCCGTCGTGCTCAGCGACCTGCCCGCGCTCGCCGAGCTGCTCGGCGGCTCCGAGGCCGGCCTGCTGGTACGGCCCGGCGACCCCGAGGCGCTCGCCGACGCCGTCGCCGCGCTGCGCGACGACCCCAAGCGGCGCGCCGAGATGGGCGAGGCGGGCCGCGCGGAGGTGGCGGCGAAGCGTACGTGGAGTCGCATCGCCGAAACCTACCGGGAAGTTTACAGATTCGTTACGGAACGATAGTCCCGTGCTTGGCGTGGCTTGGGCATCCGTATGTGATGCATTCACCCGCATTAGACGTGCTTGGTGCCAAGTTGAGATAGCCTTTGCGACCATGATGAGTTGTATCCGACCTTCCGCGGTGTCGTCGTGACCGCCTTCGATCTCGCGATCGTCGGTCTCGGCTATGTCGGCATGCCGTTGGCCAAGGAGGCCACGGCCGCCGGGATGCGGGTGGTCGGCCTGGATGTGGATCCACGGAAGGTGGAGGCGCTCACCTCCGGGCGGTCCTACATCGACGACCTCAGCGACGCCGATCTCGATGAGATGCTGCGGAGCGGCTTCACGGCGACCCTCGACGACGCCGTGCTCGCCGCGAGCGAGGTCATCGTCATCTGCGTGCCGACGCCGCTCGACGACGACCGTCGCCCCGACCTGTCGGCGGTGGAGGGCGCGGCGAAGACGATCGCCCGCCGGTTGAAGCCGGGCACGCTCGTCGTGCTCGAGTCCACCACCTACCCGGGCACCACCGACGGCCTGGTCCGTCCGCTGCTTGAGACCTCCGGGCTGGTGGCCGGCAAGGACTTCCACCTCGCCTTCTCGCCCGAGCGCATCGACCCCGGCAACCCCAAGTACGGCCTGCGCAACACGCCGAAGGTCGTCGGCGGCTACACCCCGGCCTGCCGGGAGCGCGCGGTGGCGTTCTACTCGCGCATCGTCGAGCAGGTGGTGCCGGTGAGCGGCACCCGCGAGGCCGAGATGGCGAAGCTGCTGGAGAACACCTACCGGCACGTGAACATCGCCCTCGTCAACGAGATGGCGATCTTCTGCGACGAGCTCGGCATCGACCTCTGGGAGGCGATCGAGGCCGCCTCGACCAAGCCGTTCGGGTTCCAGAAGTTCCTGCCCGGCCCGGGCGTGGGCGGTCACTGCATCCCGGTCGACCCCTCCTACCTGTCCTTCACCGTGCGCCGCCTCGGCTACCCGTTCCGCTTCGTCGAGCTGGCGCAGGAGGTCAACGAGCGCATGCCGGCCTACGTGGTGGCCCGGGTGCAGCGGCTGCTCAACCGGCACAGCAAGCCGGTCAACGGGGCGAACGTGCTGCTGCTCGGCGTCACGTACAAGCCGGACATCGCCGACGAGCGGGAGACTCCCGCCCTGCCGATCGCCCGCAGGCTGCTGGATCTCGGGGCGAGGCTCTCCTACCTCGACCCGCACGTGCCGGTGTGGAGCGTCGACGGCGTTCCGGTACGGCGGGCCGGGGACCTGGAGACCGCGGTACAGGAGGCGGACGTGACCGTGCTGCTGCAGCAGCACTCCGCCTTCGATCTCGGCGTCGTGGAGGAGAAGGGCCGGCTCGTTCTGGACACCCGCGGCGTGCTGGTCGAGAACGAGCGCGTGGAACGGCTGTAGGGGGGACCGGCGCGTGCACGTGCTCGTCATGACTGTGGTGCATCATCCGGAGGACGCGCGGATCCTGCACCGCCAGGTCCGGGCGCTGGTGGACGCCGGTCATGAGGTCACGTACGCGGCGCCGTACACGGCCCGGGGGGTGGTGCCGCGACCGTGGGTCACGGGCATCGACCTGCCGCGGGCCTCCGAGCGCAGGCGGCTGAAGGCGGTGATCGCCGCCCGCCGGGTGTTCCGGGAAATGCGCGACAAGGTCGACCTCGTGCTGCTGCACGACGTCGAGCTGCTGCTCGCCGTGGTGGGGGTGCGCAACCGGCCGCCGGTGGTGTGGGACGTGCACGAGGACACCCCGGCGACGCTGTCGCTCAAGCCGTGGCTGCCGCCGTTCCTGCGGCCCCCGGTGCGGTTCTTCGCCCGCCTGCTGGAGAGCGCCGCGGAGCGGCGGCTGCACCTGCTGCTCGCGGAGACCGCCTACGCGGGCCGGTTCCGCAAGGCCCACCTGGTGGTGCCGAACGAGACCTGGGTGCCCGACCACGTCAGCCCGCCCGGGGACGACCGGGTGGTGTACCTGGGCTGGCTGTCGGAGGCGCGCGGGGTGCGCGAGGCCGTCGAGGTGGCCCGGCTGCTGCGGCCGCACCGGATCTCGGTGGAGCTCATCGGGTACGCCGACCCGCAGAGCCGCCCGCTGCTCGAGCAGGCGGTCGCGGAGGGGCTGCTCGAGTGGCGTGACTTCATGCCGAACGACGAGGCGCTCAAGCGGCTCGACGGCGCGCTCGCCGGGCTCTCGCTGCTGCGCGACGAGCCGAACTACCGGCACTCCATGCCCACCAAGATCGTCGAGTACATGGCGCACGGCATCCCGGTGATCACCACGCCGTCGCCGCGCGCCGTGGAGCTGGTCGAGCGGTACGCCAGCGGCGTGGTGGTGCCGTGGCGGGACCCGGAGGCCGTGGTGCGGGCGGTGCTGCGGCTGCGGGACAACCCGGAGGAGCGGCGCGCCGAGGGGGCCCGCGGGTACGCCGCCGCCCGGGCGAACCACCACTGGCCGAACTCGGCCCGCCGGTTCGTCGCCCAGCTCGAGGAGTGGGCCGAGGAGGGCAAGCGGCGCCGGAACGCGGGCAAGGACCGCGGGCGCCGGCCGTCCGGCGGGGCGGTCGAGCCCGGTCCGGCCGAGCGGGTGGAGAAGGCCGAGCAGTAGGCGTTCGCGGACGGAAGTCGCCGCCGGGCGGTTTTACGCCCGCCTGATCGTAAGGACGGTACTCTCCTGAAGGTGCGCTGGGTTGCCCTGGTCGTTGGCTTGGCGATCATCACCGCGGTCGGCATCGTCGTGAACATGCAGCGGCAGGACGCCGGGGCCGCCCGGGACGCCGCCGCCACCGCCTCCCGGACCCCGACGCCGGCCGCCTCGTTCACCGACCCCTGCGGCACGTTCGACACCACGGTGCGCACGCCGTACCCGATCACCGGGTACTGGATCATCCCGACCGCGGACCCGTGCACCTGGCGCTCCCAGTTCCAGGCGATCCACCGGGTCGGCGGCGACACCGTGATCCGGCTCGGCCACGGCCTCTCGCCGCGCCGGGTGGACGACGAGACCGGGCTCGTGCTCGACGCCGCGGGGGACAAGCCCGACCCGCGGTACGCCAAGTGCGTGGAGGGCGAGCTCACCTGCGTGCAGGCGGCCGAGAAGGCGCTCAAGGACGCCCACCCGGACAACCGCATCACCTGGACGTACGTCTTCCGGACCGACGAGCAGTACGGCGACGGCGTGTTCCGCTGCCCCGACATCGAGCGCAAGATCGTCGTGGGCGACGCGGTGTTCTTCCGGATCATCGCCCCGGACGACGGCACCGACGACGCGTCCTGCGACTTCTCCTCCCGGGGCCGGGGCTACCACCTGATCCTGGTCTCCGCCGGGAAGGAGGACAGCCTCACCACCCTGCTCGACCTCGGCGACCGGTTCGGCATCCGGGTCTTCCCCGCGCTGCCGCTCGCGCCGCGCGACCCGACCGGCCCGACCCGGGCGAACCCGCGGCACATCGGCACGCTCACCACGCTCACCCGCCGCATCCTGCAGGACTACGGCGACCGGTTCGCCGGCCGGGAGTCCCTCGGCGGCGTCTACCAGCCGTTCGAGCTGCAGATCCGGGACTGGCCGGACCCGTCGAAGGTGGACACCCTCAAGGTGCTCGCCGAGCAGCACCTCATCGTCGAGCAGGAGCTCGCGGGCAAGCCGATCCTGATCAGCCCGTACCTGGACGCGCGCCGGGACCGGAAGTTCACCTCCACCCCGAAGCAGGTGGGCAAGGGTTTCAAGGTGCTCGCCCGCACCGGCGTGGGGATCATCGCGCCGCAGGACGGCCGGGGCACCGGCAAGGGCGGCCTGTTCTGGCCGAACTGGAAGAACAAGCCGGTCGACGAGCGGCTGCGCCCGGTGGTGGGCGACACCACGTACGCCAAGGCCTACTACGGCGGCACCCGCGACTACTACCGGGAGATGGCCCAGGCCCGCGACGAGCTGCTCAAGGAGGGCGTGCGGGTCGAGCTGTGGGCGAACATCGAGGCGTTCGAACCGACCCGCAGGGAGGGCGAGAAGCGGTGCAGCTCGCAGAGCGACCGCGGCGCCACCGACAAGCCCCGGCTCGACACCCAGGTGACGCTGGTCGGGCCGTACGTCTCGAAGATCATCTCCTACATGTGGTCGGACTACTTCACCTGCGGCTCGCCGTCGCTCGCCGAGCAGATCGCGCAGGACTGGACCCGGCCGATCGCGATCCAGGCGTTCCGCAGCCGGCGGGACATCCAGAACGGGCTGGAGATCCGCGGCTACAACCTCGCCGGGGCGACGGTCACGCTGAGCTGGCCGGGGGTGGACGAGCCGCGGGTGGTCGACTCGACGGTGGCCGGGGTGCACGAGACCGACCCGGTTCCGGGGCTGCCGGAGCGGGTGGAGCGGCTGTGGATACCCTTCGACCTGGACGAGGTGCCGGACGGCAGGTGGGTCCGGGTCGGGGTGACCGCCCCCGACGGGCGCATCGCCGCCGAACCCGTCTACTACCAGCACACGACCTAGTGCCGCGTCCTGATCGGGACGCGGACCGTGCGCATGCGGGTGGTGAGTTTCCGGTAGCGTGCGAAACGTGATCCCGACACTTCCCGTCAGCGTCGATCTCGTCGTGCTCACGGTCCGTGAGCAAACGCTCATGGCGCTGGTCTGGCGTCGGGACCGGCCCCCGTACGAGGGACGCTGGGCGCTGTCGGGCGGGTTCATCAAGCTCGACGAGGACCTGTCCGCCGCGGCCGAACGCGTGCTCGCCGAGCGGGCCGGCCTGCCCGGCGCACCCGTCCACCTCGAGCAGCTGCAGTCCTACGGCTACCCGGACCGTGACCCGCGGCGGCGCGTGGTGAGCGTCGCCTACCTCGGCATCGCCCCCGACCTGCCCGCCTCCACCGAGGCCCACATGAGCTGGCAGCCGGTGGACTCGCTCACCGAGATGGCCTTCGACCACCGGCGGATCATGCTCGACGGCGTGGAGCGGGCGCGCAGCAAGCTGGAGTACACCTCGCTCGGGGCGGCGTTCTGCCCGCCCGAGTTCACCGTGGCCGAGCTGCGCCGGGTGTACGAGATCGTGTGGGGCCGCCCGCTCGACCCGCGCAACTTCCACCGCAAGGTCACCAGGGCCGAGGGCTTCCTCATCCCGACCGGGAAGACCACGACCCGCGACGGCGGACGCCCGGCGATGCTCTACCGCCGCGGCCCGGCCGAGCTGCTGCACCCCCCGATGCTGCGCACGAGCACGTACGGCGGGTGCGCCGGCGGGTCCTCCGGCGCGGGCCTGGCGACCTCGGGCAGGTGATCCCCGCCCCGCCGCCGCGGGTGCGCGCCCCGCGGCCGGGCCGGCGGGGACACCTCCGCCGTGCCGTACCGCGCCGCCTTCCCCGGAGCCGCCCCGCGTGCAATCGTCCTGCGTGAGCCTGCGTGAGATCGTCGCGCGGCCGCCGCTCCCCGGTGGCGAGGACGGCCTTCGCCCTGGTTTCGTCGCAGGTGGAGCGATCCGCCGCGCGATAAGGTTGGACGCGCGGAGTGAGGGAGGACGAGGATGCGTTTCAGGGCGATTCTGGACACGATGCCGGTCTACAAGCCGGGCAAGCGGGTCACGGCGCCGGACGGCCGGTCGTTCAAGCTCTCCTCCAACGAGTCGCCCTTCCCGCCGCCTCCCTCGGTGCTGGAGGCGATCCGCCGCGCCGCCACGGAGATCAACCGCTACCCCGACGCCTCCTGCCACCGGCTCACCGAGGCGATCGCCGAGCGGTACGGCGTGCCGTACGACCACGTCGCGCTCGGGCCCGGGTCGGTGACCGTGGCGCAGCAGCTGCTGGAGGCCGTGGGTGAGCCGGGCGTCGAGGTCGTCTACGCCTGGCGGTCGTTCGAGGCCTACCCGCTGCTCGCGGACATGGCCGGGGTGACCTCGGTGCGGGTGCCGCTGCGCGACGAGGCGCACGACCTGGAGGCGATGGCCGAGGCGATCACCGACCGCACCCGGCTGGTGTTCGTGTGCAACCCGAACAACCCGACCGGCACGGCCTCCCGCACCGCCGAGCTGGCCGCGTTCCTCGACCGGGTGCCGGAGCACGTCATCGTCGCCCTCGACGAGGCCTACCGCGAGTACGTGCGCGACGAGGACGTGCCCGACGGGCTCACCCTCTACCGCGAGCGGCCGAACGTGGTGGTGCTGCGCACCTTCTCCAAGGCGTACGGCCTCGCCGGGCTGCGCGTCGGCTACCTGATCGGGCAGCGCGAGGCCGCGGAGGCGGTGCGCAAGGTCATGATCCCGTTCGCGGTGAGCCACGTGGCGCAGGCCGCCGCGGTGGCCGCGCTCGAGGCCGAGCAGGAGCTGCTGGCCCGGGTGGAGGAGATCGTCAAGGAGCGCACCCGGGTGCGCGACGCGCTGCTCGGCCAGGGCTGGCAGGTGCCGCCCACCGAGGCGAACTTCGTCTGGCTGCGCCTCGGCGACCGCACGACCGAGTTCGCCGAGCACTGCGCCCGGTACGGCGTGGCCGTGCGGCCCTTCCCCGGCGAGGGCGCCCGCGTGTCGATCGGCGACGCCGAGGAGAACGACGCCTTCCTCACCGCCGCGGCCGAGTTCCCCCGGTAGGCCGGTTACGCGGCCTGGCGGCCCGTAGGCGGGCCGCAGGGGTGAGGGCGGGCAGGGTCGGCGACGGCCACTGCGTCGCGCCCGCCCTCGGCCGTACGGCCCCGCCCGTGCGGGGCACGGCGCGGCGGGTCAGTGGCCCGTGCCGCTGTCCTCGAACCACACGTCGCCGCCGGAGCCGTCGCCCGTGCCGTCGTTCCCGCCGGAGCCCGCGGCGCCGCCGTTCCCGCCGGAGCCGTCGCCGCCGGGGGCCTGGGTCCTGGCCGGGGTGGCGGTGCCGGTGGGCGCGGGGGCGGCGGTGTCGGCCGGGGTGGCGGTGTCGGCAGGCGCGGGGGTGTCGCTCGGCGCGGGGGCGCCGCCGCCACCGTTGCCGGCGTTGTTCCCGTTGTCCTCCAGCACGCCGCCGTTGTTCAGCTCGCAGGCGGCGAGGCTGTTCAGGTCACCCGTGACCTGCCCGCCGGACCGGTCGAGCAGGGTGGCGATGCGGGCGAGGTTCCGGGTGCGCTCCTGGGCGAGCCGCTGCAGCAGGGCGTCCTGGTCGGCCTGGCTCTGGGTGGTGGCGAGCCGGGCGTTGACCGTGGCCGCCTGCAGCTCCATCAGGCCGAGCTCGAGCGCGACCGCCGAGCGCACGTCGCGCGGGATCACGATCTGGTCGGCGACCGATGGGCAGGCGAGCAGCCGGGAGCCGGTCGGCGCCGGCGTGGGGGTCGCGGTGCCGGTGCCGGTCGGGGTCGCCGAGGCCGACGGGCTCGCCGTACCGGTGGCGGTCGGGGACGGCGTCGCCTCCGGGGCCTGCGTCGCCGTGGCGGTGGGGACGGCCGTGGCGGTGGCGGACGGGTTCCGGAACGGGGCGGGCTCGGCCGCCGCGTTGGCGACCGTGAGCTCCACCGCACCGGCCGTCGCCGACGGGTCCGGCGCGGGCTGCGTGGGGACGGTCGTGTCGCCGCCGGGCGCGGCCGGGGCGTCGGTCGGCGTGGCGCCGGTCGTGGGGGCGGCGGTCTCGGTGGGGGCGGCACCGTCGGTGGGGTTCGCGGTGGGCGCGGCGCTGCCGGTGGGGGCCGGATCCACCGTGCCGCCGTTGCGGAGCGTGCAGGCGGCGAGGTCGGCCAGGTTCTGCGGGAGCGTCACGCCGCTGAGCGCGTTCGCGATGCGCTCGATGGTGACCGTGCGCTGGTTGGTGAGGGTGGTGAGCACGGCCTGCTGGGCGGCCGCGGCGTTCTGGTCGCCGACGGTCTGGGCGAGGCGGCGGTTCGCGTCGGCGACCTGGATCTCCAGCACGCCGAGGTTCCTCGCGACCGTGCGGCGGACCGCGTTCGACACCCGGACGCTCGGCAGCGCGTCGGCCACCTTCGGGCACTCGACGGTCACCGCGACCGCGGTCCCGGCCGCGGAACCGTCGCCCGCGCTGAACTGTGAGGGGCTCTCCGTTCGCGACGAGCAACCCGCCAGCACCGCCACCCCTAACGCGGTGAGCAGGGCCGGGGTAACCCGTCGCCGCAGGTCAGGACGCATCGACTCTCTCCCTTGCGTATCTCGGATCACGTGCCCCGTCGCATGCGAGATACGGGAGGGGTTTTCGATGTGTTCGATGCGCCGGTGATTTTCCCGCTCAGGTTTCGTTCAGGCCCGCCCGCCCGCCGTACCGGGATCGCCCCCGGCGACCCGGGGCCCGTGGGTGTGGGATGGGCCCGCGGGCGCCGGGGGCGACGGCGGCGGCGCGCGGTGGGGGGTCGGCGCCGCCGGCCTTGGGAGAAGGGCTCAGTGCGTGCCGAGCTTCTCCACGATCAGCCGGTACAGCTGCCGCGGACGGCCGGGCTGGGGGGTACGGTTCGGCGGAAGCGGCCACGCGAGTCCCTCGTCAACCAACGTGCGCAGCAACCGCCGTGCCGTACGCGGGGTCACGCCGAGCATGCGGCCGGCGTTCTCGGCGTCGACCACGGTGTCCCCGCCCTCCAGCTTCGCGGCGAGCCGGGACAGCACCTCCACGCCCTTGGGCTTGGCCGGACCGGCCACCTGGGGAGGCATCCGGGGCGGCGGCACGAGGGCTCTGCCCTCGCGGTCCACCGCGAACCCCTGGGCCTGCTTGCCCGCCTGGCTGCGGGCGAGCGCGGCGCGGGCGTGGCTCTCGGCGTCGTGCGTGGTACGGCCCATGCCGACGCCCACCTCGACCGCGAGCCCGAGCTCGTCCCGGATGCGTCCGGCGAACGGCAGCACCCGGAACCCGTCGGTGGCCGCGTGGATCGAGCCGCGGGTCGCGGTCACCAGGTAGCTGTGGTCGTCGATGGGCCACACCGCGGCGTTCATCCGGTTCGCCTCCTGCACCAGCAGGCGGTGCAGGGAGAGCCGCAGCTCCTCCCGCCAGTAGCGCGGGGCGGCCCGCCGTACCGGCTCACGGAGCGTGGGCACCTCGATGATGATCACCGTGAGCTGTGACTCCTCGAGGCGGTGGTGGGCGCCGAGCAGCGCCGCGGTGTTGAGCGCGGTGCGCACCGCCCCGGCCGTGGGCCGCACCCGGATCACCGGCAGCCCGGCGGCCGACAGCCGGTCGGCCACGGCGGGGATGCAGGTGATCGCGCCGGTGGTGACGCCCTGCCGCATCAGCCGCTCGTGGTACGCCGAGATCGTGCCGGTCGCCCCGGGCTCGTCCCGGCAGTGCACCTCGTTCGACGGCAGGCCGAGGTCGGCGTACGCCTCCTCGACGTCGGCCCGGTTGAGCACGTCGGTGCTCACCCGGCGCGGGTCGATGCGCTCGTCGAGCGCGGCCCGGCCCAACGCCGCGATGAGCGCCGCACCGCCGAGCTGCACGTGCGTCGCGGGCATGGTGAGCACGCCGGCGCGGCGGGCGAGCTCGAACGGCACCGGGCTGGCGAAGAGGCACGCGTCGACGCTCGGGCCGAGCCTGAGCACCTTGTCCGCGGCCTCCTGCTCGTCCCGGTACGCCGCGGCCACCAGCCGGCACGGCACCGGTGCCGAGTTGTGCCCCATGAGCATCACCCGCTCGACGAGGTCGTGGGGCCCGACCACGCCGATCGTGAGGTCTGGGGGCGCGCCTAAGCGTGCCCCGCGCGGAGTGTCTTCCCGCTCGACCAATGTTCGTCCCATCTTGCGTCGCCTTCGGTCGAGGTGCCGCGCCCTGCGCGCCGGGGTCCGCGCGGCGCCGCGACGCGGCACCAGGTGCCTGAACGCGGCGCAGCCCGACCGTCGCCTCCGGGGGAATCGGTGGGATGCTCCGCCGCGCGGCCGTGGCCGCGCGTCCGGTTCGGGCACCGGCGCGCCTCCGCGACACGCGGTTCCCCTCGCCGCCCGGCGTGGCTTCCTCTCCGGTCCGAGTGATAGTTCTCTTTGGAACGATCGCTCGTGACGGCCGAAATGTCACGCCCGGATTTACCGCAATACCGTTCCGGCAGGCAGTAAAGACCCGGCTGACAGGGACATTTCAGCTGGTCAGAACCGAAATTCAGGCGACGGCCCGGAGCGGACGCTATGCGGAAATTTCTCGTACCACATCCGCGCCGAGGGCCCGCAGGCGCTCGGCCACGTAGGAGTGGCCGCGGTCGATGAGGTACGCCGGGGCGATGATCGTCTCGTCCTCGGCGGCGAGCCCGGCGAGCACGAGCGCGATGCCGGAGCGCAGGTCGTGGGCGTCCACGGTGGTGCCGACGAGCTTGGTGGGGCCGTGCACGATGGCGCGGCTGCCCTGCACCTCGATCTTCGCGCCCATCTTGTTCAGCTCGCCGGCGAGCGCGAACCTGCCGTCGAAGATGCGCTCGTGGATGTAGCTCGTCCCCTCCGCCATGGTGGCGAGCGTCATGATCGGCGACTGCAGGTCGGTGGCGAACCCCGGATAGGTGTCGGTGATCACATTGATCGGCCGCAGCCGCCGGGTGCGGCGCACGTGCAGGATCGCGCCGTCGGTGGCGAACTCCACGCCCATCTGCTCGAGCTTCCACCGCACCACGCCGAGGTGCTCCAGGCAGGCGCCGACGAGGTTCACCTCGCCGCCGGTGATCGCCGCGGCGATCGCGAACACGCCCGCGTCGAGCCGGTCGGGCATGACCGAGTACTCGACCGCGCGCAGCTCCTCCACGCCCTCGACGACGAGGAACCCGGTGCCGGAGCCGTGGATGCGGGCGCCCATGCGCCGGAGCATGTTGATCACGTCGAGGACCTCGGGCTCCAGCGCCGCGTTCTCGATCACGGTGGTGCCCTTGGCGAGGGTGGCCGCCATGACGAGGTTCTCGGTGCCGGTGTGCGAGGGGGTGTCGAGGTAGAGCGGCGCGCCGGTGAGCTGCGCGGCCTTGATGTGGATCACCTCGTCGCCCTCGTCCACCACCGCGCCGAGGCGCTTGTACCCCAGGTAGTGGAAGTCGAGCTGGCGGCTGCCGAGGTTGCAGCCGCCGATCCCCTGGATCACCGCCTCGCCGAGGCGGTGCATGAGCGCGGGCACGAAGAGGACCGATCCACGGAAGCGCCGTGCGATCTCCCCGGGTAGCACCGGGCTCGTCAGCCGGGACGCGTCGATCACCAGGACGCGCTCGGACTCGTGCAGCTCCACGTGCGCGCCGACGGCACGGGCGAGCTCCACGGCCCGGCGGACGTCCTCGATGATCGGGACGTTCCGCAGGACCGTGCGGCCCTCCGTGGCGAGCAGCGCGGCCCCGATCATGGGCAGTACTGCGTTCTTCGCGCCTTGGACGAATGCGGTGCCACTGAGGACGTTCCCACCGCGAACGCGGTAACGAACCATGTGCTGAGGCTCCTCGATACAGGGATGTGACTCGCTGGATGGGTGGGCGCCAGCCGTTCTGTTCGGGGTCGAGTCCGCCGCGCTCGCGTCACGCCGGTCGGCCGACGACATCCCGACGAGCCCCGGCACGGCTCCCGCTACGCCAACTGGTTCGAGTCCGCCTCACCTGTCACACGACCGCTCCCCGAAAACAATCCGATCGTGCCGCTCGGCTCCCTCACCAGACCTACGGGGCAACAGTAGCCCCTTTCAGCTGATCACCTGGGCAATTCGCCGTGCTTCGCACCCTCCTGTGACTTACAGGTCTTGATCACGCTTAATCACGGATTTACCCGTCCAAATGTGAGGCAGTCAGTCCCTGCTGACCGTTTCTTCCATAAGTGCGGCAAAGAATCAGTTTTGTACTGATCTGTTCTGCCCTGTGCCAAGGGATGGTCGGCGGAAATGCCAACAATTCGCCAAACCGTTCGTTTCGCAATACCCGCGGTACGGCCGGCGGCGGCGAAACGGCCTCGGCGACGCCGCCGGACGGGCCGGTGGGCGGCGCGCCACAGGCGCGCGGGTGGCCGCGGGAAGGGGCGCGGTGCGCGGGACGGGCGGTGGACGGCACGGCCGCGGTACGCGGTGCCGTACGACGCGGGGCCCGGAGACGACGCGGCCCCGCCGCACCGCGACGGTGCGACGGGGCCGGAGAGCCTGCCGGGCCGGGGCGGCGGCCGGGACGCGCCGGGTCAGACCCCGGCGGCGATGTCGGTGCGGTGGTGGCCGCCGCGCATCCGGATCCGGCCCAGCGCCGCGTACGCCCGGGCGCGGGCCTCGGCGACGTCGGCCCCGGTGCCGACCACGTTGAGCACGCGGCCGCCCGCCGACACGATCGCCCCGTCGTCCCGGCGCGCGGTCCCGGCGTGCAGCACGTAGGTGTGCTCCGGAAGCCCGTCGAGCCCCTCGATCACGTCGCCCTTCACCGGGTCGCCCGGGTAGTTCTCGGCGGCGAGCACCACGGTCACCGCCGCGCCGTCCCGGTACCGCACCGGGCCGAAATCGGCGAGCCGCCCCTCGGCGCAGGCGAGCAGCAGGCCGCCGAGCGGCGTCTCCAGGCGGTCGAGCACCACCTGGGTCTCCGGGTCGCCGAACCGGGCGTTGAACTCGATCACCTTCGGGCCGTCCGCGGTGAGGCAGAGCCCGGCGTACAGCACCCCCACGTACGGCAGGCCGCGGCGGCCCAGCTCGGCGAGGGTGGGCCGGACGATCCGGTCCATCACCTGGTCGGCGAGGTCCTTCGGCGCCCAGGGCAGCGGCGTGTACGCCCCCATGCCGCCGGTGTTCGGCCCCTGGTCGCCGTCGTAGGCCCGCTTGAAGTCCTGCGCCGCCTGGAGCGGCACCGCGGTGGTGCCGTCGCACAGCGCGAACAGCGAGGCCTCCGGGCCGTCGAGGTACTCCTCGATCACCACCTGACCGCACGCCCGCGCGTGCGCCAGCGCCGCCTCGCGGTCCCGCGTCACCACGACGCCCTTCCCGGCCGCGAGCCCGTCGGCCTTCACCACGTACGGCTCGCCGAACTCGTCCAGCGCCGCCGCCGCCTCGTCCTCGGTGGTGCAGGTGCGCGACCGCGCCGTCGGCACCCCGGCCGCCGCCATCACCTCTTTGGCGAACGACTTGGAGCCCTCGATGCGGGCGGCCTGCGCGGACGGCCCGAAGCACGGGATGCCGGCCGCGCGCACCGCGTCGGCCACCCCGGCCACCAGCGGCGCCTCCGGGCCGATCACCACGAGCCCGGCGCCGAGCCGCCGGGCCAGCTCCGTCACCTGCTCCGGATCCGTGGCGGCCACCGGGTGGGTCGTCGCCACCTCGGCGATGCCCGCGTTTCCGGGGGCGCAGTGCACCTGGGAGACCTGAGGATCGAGCGCGAGCGCCCGGCACAGGGCGTGCTCGCGACCACCGGACCCAATCACAAGAACGCGCACCTGCCTGAGCCTAGTGCGTACCCGTCCCCACACACGCTCCGGTCCGGCTATGGTGGGAGACACGCCCGCGCTCCCCGGCGGAGCCGTACGGTCGCGCGAAGGTTTCACGCCGTCCCCGGCACTCTCCCGCCGCCGCGGCCCGGGGCGACCGGTTGACCGGCCCGGCTGACAACAGGCCGGGGGATCCGGGGGATATCCGTGCGTTCCGGGCGAGCCGTAGCAAAGTAGCGGGCTATCCTGACGTTGGGTGTTATGTGGGCGCAGGTTGACGCGCCCTTTTTCGGGTGGCTTCGCGGAGCCTTCTGATGATTGGAGGTGGTCAAGGTGAATCCTGGCGATCCCAGCAGTAGTACGTGCCGGCGCACCCGCTGGTGCGCGCCCTTGACCACTCCGACTACGGTGCCCGGCCCCACGCGTGCCCGCTGACGATCGATCGTTTCCGTCGATGACGATGTGATGCCGTCGATTCGTGCGTGCATGGGCTGGGCTGGAAGGGGACCGCCATGCGCTCATCCACGCTTTTTGCCCGGATCAACCGTCACACCCGCATGGCCGCACCGCGCGTGAACGGCCACGCACGTCCGCCCACGCGGCAGCACCCGGAACCACCGCCGACCCCCACCCGTCCCCCTGTTCCGCCGAGCGCCTCGCTCGTCGAGTTCGGCGCGTACGTGCGCGGAGGCCGCGTCGCCGCCGAGGACATCCCCCGGGCGCTCGCCCTCGTCCGTGAGCACAACACCGGCCTCGAGACCCCCGAGGCGTTCGTCTGGGTCGGCCTGCACGAGCCGCGCGCACCCGAGGTCGAGTGGCTCGCCGGGCTGTTCGGCCTGCACCCGCTCTCCGTCGAGGACGCGATCAAGGCCCACCAGCGGCCCAAGGTCGAGCGGTACGGCGACACGCTCTTCATCGTCCTCAAGACCGTGAACTTCCTCGGCGACCGCGCGGTGGACGCCAACGGCGAGATCATCGAGACCGGCGAGATCATGGTCTTCGTCGGCCCGGACTTCGTGATCACCGTACGGCACGGCGACATCTGCCCGCTGGCGGAGGTGCGCGCCCGGCTGGAGGCCACGCCCAAGCTGCTCGAGCGCGGCCCCACGGGCGTGCTGCACGCGATCGCCGACCACGTCGTCGACACCTACCTCACCGTGGCCGACCGCATGCAGGCCGAGCTGGAGGAGGTGGAGGCGGCGGTGTTCGCCGACGTCAGCTCGCGCGACATCAACCGCATCTACCAGCTCAAGCGCGAGATGATCGAGATGAAGCGGGCGATGACCCCGCTCGAGGCCCCGCTGCGCAGCCTCCCGCAGCGCCGCATGATCCCCTCGGAGATGCGCGACTACTTCCGGGACGTGGGCGACCACCTGTCCCGGGTGTGCGAGCAGGTCGAGTCCTCCAACGAGCTGTGCAACTCGATCCTCCAGGCCGCGCTCGCCCGCTCCAACGCGCTCGCCAACGAGGACATGCGCAAGATCTCCTCGTGGGTGGCGATCCTCGCCGTGCCCACCATGATCGCCGGTATCTACGGCATGAACTTCGACCACATGCCCGAGACCCGGTGGACCTTCGGCTATCCGCTCGTGCTCGGGGTCATGGTGGTCGTCTGCACCCTGCTCTACCGCGCCTTCCGCCGCAACGGCTGGCTGTGACGCCCGGCCACGGGTCACCCGGGCCGGGCGCGGTACGGCCCGCCGCGGGGAACCGGCCCACGGCGGGAGTGATCGCGTACCTGTCCCGTGCGCGCGCCGGGCGCTCAGGCGAGTGCGGGCACCGCGGCGGGCGGCGCGGACGGCGCCGGCGCGGGCGTCCTTCCCGCGCCTGCGGGCGGGCGCGCGCCACGCGCGGCCGCGACCGCCGGGCGGGGGATCGGCGGGGGCAGCCGGAGCCCGCGCCGCTCCCACAGGGCGCGCATGCGGTCGGGGTAGTCGGTGACGATGCCGGAGACGCCGAGGTCGATGAGCCGGCCGGCCTCCTCGGGGTCGTTCACCGTCCAGGCGACGACGGGCATCGCCCGCGCGAACGCGGAGGCCATGAGCGGGGCGTCGACGAGCGCGGCGTCGGGGGAGAGGGTGGTCGCGCCGGCCGCCTCCGCCACCGCCGTGACGTCGTCGTCGAAGTCGCGGGGGTCGAGGCCGTTCAGCCAGACGCTGCTGCGGGTCGCCTCCTCCAGGAGGGCGAAGCGGGGAAGGTCGGGGGCGAGGTCACGGGCGGCGGCGACGATCCGCCAGTCGAAGCTGAGCAGGGCCGAGCCGGACAACCGGTTGTGCCGGTCGAGCTCGGCGAGCACGGACTCGGTGAACTCCTGCGGGTCGGGGGCGAGTTCGGGCTGGGTGGGGTCGGACTTCAGCTCCACGTGCACCCGCACGCCGTCCGCCCCGTAGGCGTCCACGAGCGCGAGCGCCGCGCCCAGCGTGGGGATCCGGGTGCCCGGTATCGGCACCTGGGTGGCCGCCACGGGGTCGCCGTCGGAGTTCCGGCGCACGCCCACCTCGAGGGTGCGTAACTGGGCGAGGCTCAGCGTGTGCACCGGCCGGCCCACGTACGGAAAGGCGGCGTCGCCCGGGGTAACCGGGCGGGTGTCGGCGCTGGTCACGGCCGACACCTCCAGGTCGTGGACGAGCACGATGCGGCGGTCGGCGGTGAAGGCGACATCGAATTCGAGCGCGTCGACACCGAGCTCGAGGGCGTGGGCGAGGCCGGGCAGGGTGTTCTCCGGCCGTAACCCGCGAGCGCCCCGGTGTCCGTGGATCTCAACGTGTCCGGTCTGCACGGTGACGAACCGTCCTCAACGCAAACGATGGAGGGCAGCGGTACGCCCGCGTTCCGGCGCGCCTGGAACGATTCCGAGCGCACCGGCGCCACCGTAGCGGCGCCGGTGAACGGACACTCGTCCCGCTCATGATGCGCGCGTGAACGGCCGGTTGTCCCGTGTCGACCTGGTTCGATACCAGTTGCCGTCACCGGTTCACCCCAACCGGATCACCCCGGCCCGTGCCGTGGCACGGCGCGGCGCCGGGACCTCTCGCGGGCCCGCCCGGCCCGGCGGTCACCCGTCGGGCCGTGACGAATGCCCCGCCCGTCCCGGACACCCCCGCGTCGGCCCGCCGATGGCATGGGCGTGGAACAGGCCGGTGCTGTCGCGGTGTGAGGCGTGGCCGGTCAAGATTACAGCAGCGGCCGCAGCGTGAGGGTCTGATCCCGGCCGGGACCCACGCCGATCGCCGAGATCGGCGCGCCGCACATCTCCTCCAGGGCGCGCACGTACGCCTGCGCGTTCGGCGGCAGGTCCTCGAAGGTCTTGGCGCCCGTGATGTCCTCCTGCCAGCCGGGCAGCTCCTCGTAGATCGGCTTGGCGTGGTGGAACTCGGTCTGCGTCATCGGCAGCTCCTCGTGCCGCACGCCGTCGACGTCGTAGGCGACGCAGACCGGGATGCGCTCCAGGCCGGACAGCACGTCGAGCTTGGTGAGGAAGAGGTCGGTGAGCCCGTTGATCCGCACCGCGTACCGGGCGATCACCGCGTCGAACCAGCCGCACCGGCGGTTGCGCCCGGTGGTGGTGCCGTACTCGTGGCCGGTGGCGCGCAGCCAGTCGCCCTGCTCGTCGAGGAGCTCGGTGGGGAACGGCCCGGACCCGACCCGGGTGGTGTACGCCTTGATGATGCCGATGATCCGGGTGAGCCGGGTCGGCGGGATGCCCGAGCCCGCGCACGCGCCGCCCGCGGTCGGCGAGGAGGAGGTGACGAACGGGTAGGTGCCGTGGTCGATGTCGAGCAGCGTGCCCTGGCCGCCCTCGAGCAGCACGGTCTTGCCCTCGTCGAGGGCCCGGCACAGCACCAGCGAGGTGTCGGCGATGTGCGGCTTGAGCCGCTCGGCGTAGCCGAGGTACTCGTCGAGCGTGCGCTCCACGTCGATGCCCCGCCGGTTGTAGACCTTGGTGAGCACCTGGTTCTTCTCGGTGAGCGCGACCTCGATCTTCTGCTTGAGGATGCCGGGGTCGAGCAGGTCCTGCACGCGCACGCCCATGCGCGCCACCTTGTCGGCGTACGCCGGGCCGATGCCCCGGCCGGTGGTGCCGATCCGCGCCTTGCCGAGGTAGCGCTCGGTGACCTTGTCGAGCGCCTTGTGGTGGGGCATGATCAGGTGCGCGTTCGCCGAGATGAGCAGGCGGTCGCAGGAGATGCCGCGCTCGCGCAGCCCGTCCATCTCGCTGAGCAGCACGCCGGGGTCGATGACCACGCCGTTGCCGATCACGGGGATCACGTCGGGGGAGAGCACCCCGGTGGGGAGCAGGTGGAGGGCGTACTTCTGGTCGCCGATCACCACGGTGTGGCCCGCGTTGTTGCCGCCCTGGTACCGCACGACGTAGTCGACGTCGCCACCGAGCAGGTCGGTGGCCTTGCCCTTGCCCTCATCGCCCCACTGGGCGCCCACGAGAACGACTGCCGGCATGCTCTGACTCCTGTATGCGTGCTCAGTGCGACGCGTCGCGCCGCGGCCGGGCCGAATTGCTTCGCCAAGCGAAAACCCCTGGCGCAAGCAGCGACAGGGGCTCTTGCAAACCGAGACTACCTGAGCATCGCTATTCCCCCAAAGCCGCCCGACTCGGTTGTGACGCCCCGAGACGGTGCGATGAGGTCGGCTGATGGCGTTATGTCGCTCTGGTGTTGTTTTCCGGCACGGCCGGGCGTCGCCGCCTCCGGGTCGCGGCCCGGCGCGCGCCGTCCGTCGCGGGCTCGGCCGCGGCGCAGGGTGCGGCGTGGGTCTCGGCCTCGGGCTCGGTGTCGGCGAGGTAGAAGCCGACGCCCCGGCTCGACTCCACGGTGACCGTCGCCCCGGCGGCGCGCAGCTTGGCGCGCACCCGTTTCACGGTCGAGCGGAGCGCGGACGCGTCGTCGAGGTAGTCGACGCCCCAGACGCGCTCGTACAGCTCCCGGTAGGTCCACACCCGCGGCGGCGGGCTGGCGAGGGCCGCGACGAGCTCCCGCTCGATGCGGGTGAGCGGGAGCGGACGGCCGGCCCAGCTCGCGCGCTGCCGGTTGAGGTCGACGACGAGCGCGCCGCGGACCACGACGCTCGGTCCGGGGACGCCCGGGAGGCCACGGTCCGCGCGCGGTTCCCGCTCGCCGAACAGCACGCGGCGGGCGGCCTCCATGTCCGGGAAGATCAGCAGGGTGCCGCAACCGTTCATGAGCCGGGCCACGCGGGCCCGGTCCCGGTGGCTCGACGAGACGCACACGATCACGGTCTTCTCGTCAAGACCCTCCACCGGAAGCTCGTTCATGGCCCAAGGAAAGCAATCCGGGCACCTCGCGTCAACTATGAATTTTTCACTACTTTTCTCACTTTAGTAAGGGAGGCCGGTGCACGGACCCCGCCCGGCACGACCCCGCCGCGGTACGGCACGGCCCCCGCTCCGCCGGGTGCCTTCCCGGGCCCGCCCGGCGGCCCGGTCCGCGGGCCTCGGCGGCGTCCGCCGGGGGCCTCCTCCGGTGGTGGGTCGCGTCATCCGGCGTGCGTCCGGCGCCGCCCCGGCGACCGTTCACCGCCGCCCGGTGCCGTTTCGGCGACCGGTCACGGCCGCGCGGGTCGCCCGCGCGTCCCGCCGGGTATGGAGGCGGTGAGACCTCCCTTGCATGCACATGGGCCCGCACCTGATCGGTGCGGGCCCATGGCCGCGCCGCTCTGTGATCCGACGTCCAGGCTGCCGAGCCCGGCCGTGCCGTACCGGCCCGCTCTCGGCCCCGGCCGCACGAACCACGTCGTGTCACCGGCCACGAGCACGGCCGGCGGTCAGTGTTTGACGCCGAGAACCTCGACGGCGGTCGGGCTGCTGTCGTGCAGGAACTGGACGCAGCGCTCGGCCTCGTCCTTCTCCCCGATCGCCTGCGCCGCCCGGGCGAGGGCGTGCAGGCAGCGGAGGAAGCCCCGGTTGGGCTCGTGTTCCCACGGAATGGGCCCGTGGCCCTTCCAGCCGTTCCGGCGCAGCTGGTCGAGGCCGCGGTGGTACCCGGTGCGCGCGAACGCGTACGAGGTCACCGCGTGGCCGGAGGCGAACGCCTCGTCGGCGAGGGTCGCCCAGGCGGCTGAGTAGGCGGGGAAGCGCGCCGCGACGTCGGAGGCCGGCGCTCCCGAGGCGAGGGCCTCCCTGGCCTCCGGCATGTCCGGAAGGTATGTCGGGGGTGGTGCGGCCAGGAGGTTCTCATGCGACTTCATGCAGAGAGTCTTACCTCCCCCCTACCGCTCCCGAACATGCGGGGGTGGTGACTTACAGCACGCTCTGCCCGATTTATCAGCGCATCTTCTGACCGGCGGACTTGAGGTCCTGGCAGGCCTGGACCACCCGGGCGGCCATGCCGGCCTCGGCGGCCTTGCCGTACGAGCGCGGGTCGTACATCTTCTTCTTGCCGACCTCGCCGTCGACCTTCAGCACGCCGTCGTAGTTGCGGAACATGTGGTCGACGATCGGGCGGGTGAACGCGTACTGCGTGTCGGTGTCGATGTTCATCTTCACCACGCCGTAGGAGATCGCCTCGTGGATCTCCTCGAGCGCGGAGCCGGAGCCGCCGTGGAAGACGAGGTCGAACGGCTTCTCCTTGCCGTACTTGGCGCCGACGGCCTCCTGGATCTCCTTGAGCACGCTCGGGCGCAGCTTGACGTGGCCCGGCTTGTACACGCCGTGCACGTTGCCGAAGGTCGCGGCGAGCAGGTAGCGGCCCTTCTCGCCGAGGCCGACCGCCTCGGCCGTGGCGAGCGCGTCGGCGGGCGTGGTGTAGAGCTTCTCGTTCATCTCGCCGACGATGCCGTCCTCCTCACCGCCGACGACGCCGATCTCCATCTCCATGATCACGCGGGCCTTGGCGCACTTCTCGAGCAGCTCGGCCGCGATGGTGAGGTTCTCCTCGAGCGGTACGGCGGAGCCGTCCCACATGTGGGACTGGAACAGCGGCTCCTCACCGCGGGCCACCCGCTCGGCGCTCATCTGGATGAGCGGGCGCATGAAGCCGTCGAGCTTCTCCTTCGGGCAGTGGTCGGTGTGGAGCGCGATCGTGACCGGGTAGTTCTTCGCCACCACCCGGGCGTACTCGGCGAGCGCGACCGCGCCGGTCACCATGTCCTTCACGGTGGTGCCGGAGAGGAACTCCGCGCCACCGGTCGAGACCTGGATGATGCCGTCGCTCTCCGCCTCGGCGAAGCCCCGCAGGGCGGCGTTGAGCGTCTGGGACGAGGTCACGTTGATGGCCGGGTATGCGAAACCGTTCGCCTTGGCCCGGTCGAGCATCTCGGCGTAGGCCTCGGGCGTCGCGATGGGCATCTGCTAGCTCCCTGAGAGACGTACTGTCACAAAAACGTGTCGATGGCCAGTATCCCCAAGTTGGCAGGAGGTGAGAAAGAAGGGCCGCCGAAGGGTAGGCTCTCGGTGATGGACACCCTGCTTGATCTACTCGACCCCAAATGGTGGCTCACCATGTTCGGCGCGTTCGCGACGATCGGTGTGCTGCTCATCATCTTTGCGGAGACCGGACTATTGTTCGGTTTCTTCCTTCCGGGGGACTCGCTGCTCGTCGCCGCCGGCATCTTCGCCGTACCGGCCGCCGCCGCCGGTCTCGGCATCTCGCCGCTCTCGCTGCCCGTGCTGCTCATCGGCGGGCCCGTGGCCGCCATCGCGGGTGCGCAGCTGGGTCACTATCTGGGCGCCAAGGTCGGCCGGAAGCTCTTCGAGCGACCGGACTCGCGGCTGTTCAAGCAGGAGCACGTGCGGAAGGCCGAGTACTACTTCGAGAAGTTCGGCCCGGCCAAGGCGGTGGTCCTGGCCCGGTTCGTGCCGATCGTCCGGACGTTCCTCAACCCGGTGGCCGGCGTGCTCGGCATGGACGCCCGCCGGTTCTTCCTGTGGAACGTCCTCGGCGGCGTGGTCTGGATCGACGCGCTGGTGCTCTTCGGCTACTTCGTCGGCAACTCGGTCCCGAACATCGACCGGTACATCCTGCCCGGCGTCTTCGTCATCGTGGTCGTCTCCTTCATCCCCATCGTCCGCGAGGTGATCAAGAACCGGAAGGGCGGCGGTGACCAGGCCGAGGACGCGGCCGTGCCCGCCGCGGCCACGGCCACGGCGACCGCCTCCGCGGCCCAGGCCACCGCCACGCAGCCGTCCGCCGCGCCGGACCCGTTCGGCCGTCCCGGCCCCGGCGGCTTCGGCGCGCCCGCGTCGCAGCCCGACCCGTTCGACGCGTTCCAGCAGGCCATCAACGCGCAAATCAACGCGAACCGGCCTGCGGCCCCCGCCGCGGACCCGTCGCAGCCGACGGAGGTGTTCTCCCTCGGCCAGTACGGCGACGGCCGCCCCGGCGGGCCGTACCCGGGTGACGCGCGGCCGGGCGCGACCTACGGGACCGGTGCCCCCCAGGGCGACCCGTACGCGGACGGGCGGCACGGGGCCCGGCCGTACGGCGGCGCCTACCAGGGCGATCCCTTCGGCGGTGACCCGTACGCGGGCGGCTCCCGGTACGGCGCGAACGGCGCGCGGTCCGGCGCCTCCTACCCCGCGGACGAGTACCGAAACGGCGCTCCCCACCAGGGCGGGGCGTACGGTGGGGACCCCTACTCCGCGCAGCGTCCTCGTGCCGGTGCCGCGCCCGACCCGGCCGCCGGTGCGCAGCGGTCCGCCGAGCCGGACTGGCAGGCGTGGCGGGCCTGGCAGGACCCCGAGCACGACCGCTGAGCCCGTCCGACGTACGTCCGGCCCGCGATGCCCATGGTCACGGCACGCGCGCGAGCGCGGACGGCGCGGCGCTCGGCTTCCGGCCGGGCGCCGGATGCGCCGGGTCCGCCGGTTTTCCCGGCGTTTTTCTCCTCCGGACGGTATGAAACGGAAATATCATCCGGAACCGGCATCAGGGTTTCGCCGGTTCCGGTGCCGCCCCGGGGGCCGGTTATATCCAGCATCGTTCACCCGGAGTACCCGCGCGAATCCGCCGTGGATTTCACCGGCGACACACTTCCTTGATCAAATAAGGCGCGGGATGGGGCGATTCAGCGGCGATCAGTCGAATTGACTGATTAATACCCCTACTTTTCTCACAACAGTTAATCTCGACATGTGGGACGACATAGGGCGGATCCGGCAGGCGTCGCCCGATTCCTCGTCGTGGGGGCGGCGGTCTGCGCCCTGCTCGGGATCGTCGCGGTCGGGGTCTTCGCGCTGATCGCCTCGCTCGACTCCGGCGACCCGGGCCCCGATCGGGCGGCGAGCGCGGCCGCCACGACCCCGGCCGGGGAGCCGGGTGCGGACGGCGCGGGCCAGGGGCCGTCCGGCCGGGGCGGCGACGCGGTCCCGACCGTGGTCATCGAGTGCCTGGAGGAGAACTGCCCGGTCTTCCTCCGCATCCCGGGCGGCGACGTGCTCGTCGACCGTGAGCTGCGCGCGGGGGAGACCGCCACCTACTACGAGCCGCGGATCCACGTGGTGCTGTACGACGCGGGCAGCGTGCGCGTCGTGGTCAACGGCGAGGAGCGGGAACGCGGCGCGAAGGGGGAGCGCCGGACCTTCACGGTGAGCCGCCCCACGCCCTCACCGAGCCCGTCGGGCTGACCCCGCCACGTGCGCGTCACGCCCGCGGCACGGGCGGGGTGAGAAAGATCACTCCAGGCCGAGGTCGGCGAGCGTGAACGCGGTGCGGTACGGCAGGCCGGTCTCCCTGATGCGCGCGCCCGCGCCCCGGTCCACGATCGTGGCCACCCCGACCACCTCGGCCCCGGCCTCGCGCAGCGCCTCGACCGCGGTGAGCACCGAGTTCCCGGTCGTGGAGGTGTCCTCGACCGCGAGCACGCGCCGCCCGGCCACGTCCGGCCCCTCGATGCGGCGCTGCAGCCCGTGCGCCTTGCCCGCCTTGCGCACCACGAACGCGTCGAGCGACCGCCCGCGGGCCGCGGCGGCGTGCAGCATCGCCGTGGCGACCGGGTCGGCGCCGAGGGTCAGGCCGCCCACGGCCTCGTAGTCGAGGTCCGCGGTGAGGTCGAGCATCACCCGGCCGACGAGGGGCGCCGCCGTACCGTCGAGCGTGATGCGGCGCAGGTCCACGTAGTAGTCGGCCTCCTGGCCGGAGCTCAGGATGACCTTGCCGTGCACCACGCCCTTGCTCTTGATCTCCGCCAGCAGCCTGTCCCGATCGCTCATGGTGCCCAAGGCTAGACGCAGACGCGTTCGCACCGGTAAACCGGCCCGGACCGTCCGACCCGCCGGGGGTGGACCCGGCGGCGGGGATGGCGCACCATGGGCGGTGGGCGAACCAGGGCGTGTCAGGTGGATGGGTTAATCCGGTGATTACCTGAGTATTTCGGTGATCACCCGGCATGTCGGCATTATGGAGCGGTACGTTCCGGGAGATGCGGGTGAGGGGGGACCCCTTTCCCGGCCCCGGCCGGTCGGTGCCGGTCGCGGGCGTGACGCACGGACGCCGGTGGCCGTTGCCGCTTTCCCGTCGGCCTTCCCATGGCAGGGAGGAACCCGGACACACTGGTACGGTCTGCGTGACGCTCGCGAGCATGAGGGCTGAATCGCCGGATTCACCCTCGCACGATCAGGTCCTTGATTAACCTGGGGAAGCCAGGCCACGAGGGGAGGGCGGTGTCGCGTGGATCGCTGCGCGCTGTTCGTGGATGCTGGCTATCTGCTGGCAGATGGCGCGATGGCCGTCCACGGTACCCGGCATCGAGAAGCGGTCACCTGGGACTACACCGGCCTGCTGCAAATGCTCAGCAACTTCGCGCGGGAGCGCACCGGGCTGCCGATCCTGCGCTGCTACTGGTACGAGGCGACGGTCGAGGGCCGGCGTACCCCCGAGCATGAGGTGCTCGCCGAGATCCCGGGGCTCAAGCTTCGCCTCTCCCGCATCCGCCCCGGCCGCCGCGAGGGGGTGGACGCCCAGGTCCACCGGGACCTGATGACCCTCGCCCGCAACTCCGCGATCTGCGACGCCGTCGTGGTGAGCGGGGACGAGGACCTCACCCAGGTGGTCTGCGACGCCCAGGACCTCGGCATCCGGGTGAGCGTGGTGAACGTGGTCGGCGGCGCCCTCGACGGCACCGAGTCCGCCTCCCGCGCGCTGCGCCAGGAGTGCGACGACCTCATCGAGGTCTCCAGCGCCCACCTGCGCCCGTACGTGAACCTGGTGAACGGCGCCGACGCGGGCAACGGGCGGCGCGCCCTCGGCAACACCACCGGCGGCCAGCACGCCCTGCCCGGCACCGCGTCCGGCGGGCCGTACGCGCTCGCGGGCGGGGAGGCCGCGGGCCGGAGCGGCGGGCAGCACGCCGCCTCGGGCGGGGCCCACGCGCTCCCCGGCGCCGGGGACGCCTCCTCCGCCGCGGCGAACGGCGCCGCGCCGGGCGGCGCCGCCGCGCAGAACGGCTCCTACGGCGGCGGCGCCCACGCCGCCCCCTCCTCCGGGACCACCACCGCGGCGATCCGCGCGCTCGGCTCCGACGCGTCCGCCCGGTCCACCGACTCCGGCGCGACGGGCGGCGGCCCCGCCACGGGCGGCCAGAGCGCCGGCGGCTACCTGGGCAACGGCGTCGCCTCCGGCGGCTCCGCATCGGGCGGTGACGCGGGTTCCGGGACCGCCATGCCCCCGCTGAACCTGCCCTCCGTGGGGAGCCTGCCCTCGGTGGGGAGCCTTCCGTCGGGCCTCGGGGCGCACGGCGCGGGAACCACCTCGGGCGGCGCCCACGCCTCCGGCCTCCCGGCCACCGGCGCGATGCAGGCGATCCCCACCGGCGCCCACGCGAGTACCGGGCCCCAGACGGGCGGGGAGAACGCCCTGCCCGGCGGCGGCTCGACCGGCACCGACGGGAGTACGGCCTCGGCCACCCCGGGCGCGGCCTCCTCCTCCTCGGACACGTCCGGATCGGCGGCGTCCGCCCCGTCGTCCGCCCTGTCATCCGGCGTGACGAGCACCGCATCGACCTCCGGGCCGGCCACCGGGTCCACGGTGACCGCCGCCACGCCGCCGGCGTCGTCCGGCACCGTGTCGACCGGGACCGCGGCGAGCGGCGCGTCGTCGGCCACCCCGGCCACGGGCCTCCCGCAGCAGCCACAGCCGGCCACGACGTCCACCGGCACGTCCACCACGGCGACCTCCGGCGGTGCCCTGCCGCCGCCACCGCCGAGCACCTCGACGACCGTGCCCCCGAAGTCCGGCACCTACTCCGGGTACGGCGGCGCGCACGCGGCCCCCTCGGCCACCACGTCGGCCCCGATCCCGGCGCTGCCCGCGCCGGTGCCGACCTCGACCACGGTCACCTCGTCGCACACGTACGACCCGCTCACCGGCGGCACGACCACGCAGTCGGGCGGCGCGCACGCGGCGCCCGCCTCCCCGGCCGCCACCTCGGGCGAGTACACCGGAGCCCACGCCGCCCCGCAGCCCACGCCGATCCACGGGCCGAACACCTCGCCGCACGGCACCCCGGCCCCCGCCACCGGCTCCGGGCAGGCGAGCGGGATCACCACGCTCGCCGAGGCGGTGCAGGCGGCCCACAAGGAGGGCCACGAGTTCGGCGAGTCGGTCGCGAAGGACGCCCCGGCGCTCTGGCTGGAGGCCGTGCTCGCCCGCAAGCCGCGCATGCCCTCGGACCTGGAGGCCCGGCTGCTGCAGGGCTCGGCCCTGCCGATCGACTTCCTCCTCCACGACGAGGTACGGCACGCGCTGCGCCGCGGCTTCTGGGACGCGTTGGAACGCGCCCGCCGCTAGCCGCCGCGCACGGGCGGCCGGCCGGAATCCGGGCCGAACCCCGGCGGGCGCCCGCCACGGCCCGCGCCCCCGCCGAGGCGCCCGCGCGCCCACGGCGGCCGTCGCCGCCCGGCCGGCCGTACCGAGGTCAGCCGCTGAACGCGTCGAAACCGGCGCGCAGGTCGCCGACCCGCTTGCCGAGGTCGCGGAGCGCGGTGGCGAGGGCGGGGTCGGGGGACGGGCCCGCCGCCTCGCGTACCCGGGCCAGCTCCTCCTCCACCGCGAACAGCCTGCGGGACAGCTCGGCGAGCACCGCGCCCTGGTCGCCCGGGGGCAGCTCGGCGGTGAGCCGTTCCCGCAGCAGCGCGGCCTGCTCGGCGAGCCGCCGGTTCATGTTGTACAGCTCGACGAAGACCGACACCTTGGCGCGCAGCACCCACGGGTCGAACGGCTTGGTGAGGTAGTCGACCGCGCCCGCGGCGTACCCGCGGAAGGCGAAGTCGGGGGCGCTGTCCACCACGGTGAGGAAGATGATCGGGATGTTGCGGGTGCGCTCCCGCCGCTTGATGTGCGCCGCGGTCTCGAAGCCGTCCATGCCCGGCATGCGCACGTCCAGCAGGATCAGCGCGAAGTCGGTGTTGAGCAGCGCCTTGAGCGCCTCCTCCCCGGACCTCGCCCGCACCGGGACGATGTCGAGCGAGCTGAGGATGGCCTCCAGCGCGATCAGGTTCTCCTCACGGTCGTCGACGAGCAGGATCTTGGCGCGGTCGGGCATCGGTCACGAACCTTCCAGGGAGCCGGACGATCCCTCGCCCCGCCTCCGCAGCAGCCAGCCGCGGAGCCGTTCGAGGAGACGGTCGACGTCGACGGGCTTGGGCACGTAGTCGGAGGCCCCGGATGCGATGCTCTTCTCCCGGTCGCCGCGCATCACCTTCGCGGTGAGGGCGATGATGGGGAGGTCGGCGAACTGCGGCATCCGGCGGATGGCCGAGGTGGTCGCCCACCCGTCCATCTCGGGCATCATGATGTCCATCAGCACCAGGGCCACGTCGTCGTGGCGGCCCAGCTGCTCGATCCCCTCCCGCCCGTTCTCGGCGTAGACGACGGTGGCGCCGTGCCGCTCGAGCACGCTGGTGAGCGCGAACACGTTCCGGATGTCGTCGTCCACGATGAGGATCTTCGCCCCGTTGAGCGGGTCCTCCCCGGTCCACTCCCGGCCGTCGGGCAGGTCCTCGGCGACCCGCGGCACCGGCGGGTCCGCGGGGAGCGGGATCTCCGGCGGCACGACGTCGGTCCCGGCCGCCTGCGCCTCGCCGGTGCGCTCCCGCACCGCCTGCTGCGCCGCCCGGGACGCGCCGGTGGCGACCCCGCCGTCCTCGGCGGTGAGCGGGCCGCTGTACCGCGCCGGCATGTAGAGGGTGAACGTGCTGCCCGCGCCGGGCTCGCTCACCACGTGGATCTCGCCGCCGAGCAGCCGGGCGATCTCCCGGCAGATCGACAGGCCGAGCCCGGTCCCGCCGTACTTGCGGCTCGTGGTGCCGTCGGCCTGCCGGAACGCCTCGAAGATCACGTCCAGCTTGTCGGCGGCGATGCCGATGCCGGTGTCGATCACCGCGAAGGAGAGCACGTCCTCGGCCCGGCGCAGCGACTCGTCGACGAACGGCGTGTCCGCCGGGGCGCGGCCGATGCGCAGCCGTACCGAGCCGGACGGGGTGAACTTGACCGCGTTCGACAGCAGGTTGCGCAGCACCTGCTGCAGCCGCTGCTCGTCGGTGTACAGCTCGCGCGGCACGTCGTCGTCGACCTCGACGGCGAAGTCGAGGCCCTTGTCCTGGGCGAGCGGGCCGAAGGTGGCGTCCACGTACTCGACGAGCTTGTCCAGGCCGAGCTGCTGCGGGTGGATGTCCATCCGCCCGGCCTCGACCTTGGACACGTCGAGGATGTCGTTGATCAGCTGGAGCAGCGCGGAACCCGCGCCGTGGATCGTCCTGGCGAACTCCACCTGCTGCGGGGTGAGGTTGCCGTCCGGGTTCTCGCTGAGCAGCTTGGCGAGCACGAGCAGGCTGTTGAGCGGGGTGCGCAGCTCGTGCGACATGTTCGCCAGGAACTCGGACTTGTACCGCGAGGAGACCGCGAGCTGCTCGGCCCGCTCCTCCAGGGTGCGCCGGGCCTGCTCGATCTGGAAGTTCTGGATCTCGATCGCCCGGTTCTGCTTGGCGAGCTGCGCGGCCTTGATCTCCAGCTCGGCGTTCGACCGGCGCAGCTCCTCCTGCTGGCGCTGCAGCTCGTCGGAGCGTTCCTGCAGCTCGGTGGCGAGCCGCTGGGACTCCTTGAGCAGCGCCTCGGTACGCGAGTTCGCGATGATCGTGTTGATCGTGACGCCGATCGTCTCGCCGAGCTGGGTGAGGAAGTCGAGCTGGATCTCGCTGAACCGGTTGAGGGTGGCGAGCTCGAGCACGCCGAGCACCTGGTTCTCGAACTGGATCGGCAGCACCACGATCTGCGCCGGCCCGGCCTCGCTCAGCCCGCTGCGGATGGTGAGCCGGTCGGCGGGCACGTTCT
The DNA here is from genome assembly GCF_006716785.1 of Thermopolyspora flexuosa. Taxonomy (NCBI): domain Bacteria; kingdom Bacillati; phylum Actinomycetota; class Actinomycetes; order Streptosporangiales; family Streptosporangiaceae; genus Thermopolyspora; species Thermopolyspora flexuosa. The sequence goes on from NZ_VFPQ01000002.1 coordinate 329,594, forward strand.
CCAGCAGGATCTGCTTGCCCTCGAGCGCCGCCTGGCCGACCACGCCCTCGCCCTTGGCGAACCGCTCGCGCACCCCCGGAATGCCGGGCTGCACGCCGTACCCGGCGATGAGCTTCAGGTGGCCCTCGTCCTCCGGGTCGGCGAGGTAGCAGGCGCCGTAGCTCGCCGCGACGAGCGGGGTCAGCTCGCTCATGATCAGGCGGCTCACCTCGACGAGGTCGCGGTGGCCCTGCATGAGCCGGGAGATGCGGGCGAGGTTGGTCTTGAGCCAGTCCTGCTCCTGGTTCGCCCGGGTGGTCTCGCGCAGGTTCGCGACCATCGTGTTGATGTTGAGCTTGAGCTCGGCGAGCTCGCCCGGCGCGTCCACGGTGATCGACCGGGTGAGGTCGCCGCGGGCGACCGCGCTGGTCACCGCGGCGATCGCGCGCACCTGGGTGGTGAGGTTGCGGGCGAGCTCGTTCACGCTCTCGGTGAGCCGCTTCCAGGTGCCCTCGACGCCCTCGACCCGGGCCTGGCCGCCGAGCTTGCCCTCCGAGCCCACCTCGCGGGCGACCCGGGTCACCTCGTCGGCGAACATCTGCAGCTGGTCGACCATCCGGTTGATCGTCGTCTTCACCACGAGCATCTCGCCCTGGGCGTCGACGTCGATCTTCTTGGTGAGGTCGCCGTTCGCGACCGCCGTGGTCACCTCGCCGATGTTCCGCACCTGGTACGTCAGGTTGGTGGCCATCGAGTTGACCGCGTCGGTGAGGTCCTTCCAGATGCCGGACACGCCGGTCACCCGGGCCTGGCCGCCGAGCCGCCCCTCGGTGCCGACCTCGCGGGCGACCCGGGTCACCTCGTCGGCGAACATCGACAGCTGGTCCACCATCGTGTTGACGGTGTCCTTGAGCTGGAGGATCTCGCCCTGCGCGTCGACGGTGATCTTCTTCGACAGGTTGCCCTGCACCACCGCGTGGGCCACGGCGGAGATCTGCCTCACCTGGGCGGTGAGGTTGTTCGCCATGTAGTTGACGTTGTCGGTGAGGTCCTTCCAGACCCCGGACACGCCGTGCACCTGGGCCTGGCCGCCGAGCCGTCCCTCGGTGCCGACCTCGCGGGCCACCCGGGACACCTCCGAGGCGAAGCTGGCGAGCTGGTCGACCATCGTGTTCATGGTGCTCTTCAGCTCGAGCACCTCGCCCTGGGCGTCGACGTCGATCTTCTTGGTGAGGTCGCCGCTCGCCACCGCCTTCGTCACCTGGGCGATGTTCCGCACCTGGTACGTCAGGTTGGTGGCCATCGAGTTGACGTTGTCGGTGAGGTCCTTCCACACCCCCGACACGCCCTTCACCTCGGCCCGGCCGCCGAGCCGCCCCTCGGTGCCGACCTCGCGGGCGACCCTGGTGACCTCGTCGGCGAAGAGCGAGAGCCGGTCGACCATCGTGTTGAGGGTCTCCTTCAGCTCGAGCACCTCGCCCTGCGCCTCCGCGGTGATCTTCTTCGACAGGTCGCCCTGCGCCACCGCGGTCGCCACGTCCGCGATCGCCCGCACCTGGGTGGTGAGGTTGCCGGCCATCACGTTGACGCTCTCGGTGAGGTCCTTCCAGACGCCGGACACCCCGCGGATCCGGGCCTGGCCGCCGAGCCGTCCCTCGGTGCCGACCTCCCGGGCCACCCGGGTGACCTCCTCGGCGAACTGGGAGAGCGTGTCCACCATCTGGTTGACGGTGTTCTTCAGCTCGAACATCTCGCCGACCGCGTCGACCTGCACCTTGCGCGACAGGTCGCCCTTGGCCACCGCGGTGGTGACGAGCGCGATGTCGCGGACCTGGGCGGAGACCCGGCTCGACATCGTGTTCACCGCCTCGGTGAGGTCGCGCCAGCTGCCGGACAGGCCGCGCACGTTCGCCCGGCCGCCGAGCTGCCCCTCCGAGCCGACCTCGCGCGCCACCCGGGTCACCTCGGTGGTGAACAGGGCGAGCTGGTCGACCATGCCGTTCACGGTCTTGGCGAGCCGCCGTACCTCGCCGCGGGAGCGCCGGTCGACGTCGATGCGCCGCGACAGGTCGCCCTTGGCCACCGCGTCGATCACGTCGGCGGCGGCGGTCATCGGGCTGACCAGGCCGTCGATCAGCGAGTTCACCGCCTCGACGCTCTCCGACCAGGCGCCGCCGCCCGGGCTTGGGGTGAGCCGCGCGCCGAACCGCCCCTCCTTCACCACCTCGTTGCGCACCCGCTTCAGCTCGCTCGCCAGGTGCTCGCGGCGGTCGGCGACCTCGTTGAGCAGCAGCCGGATCTCGCTGAGGATCCCCGGGGGTGCGTACGGCACGCGGCGCCGGAAGTCGCCGTCCCGCCAGGCCATGAGCGTGTCCAGCAGGGGGCGCAGCTCGGACTCGGTGTAGACCCGTTCGGTCCGTTCGTCAGCGGCCGTGACAGCCGTCATCGGGGGCCTCCCTTTACCCTCACGGTACCCATCCGGGCGGCACTGCAGGCCAAGTGCCAGTCTGTCACGATGAGTGCCGTGCGGTCGCCGGTTGGTTGACAGCGAACGACCACAAAGTGTGGTAAGCACGAATCAGTGACCGTTACGACCCAGGCCGTCCTCGCCGCGTCCTTTCCTCCGGGCGAGGAGGCCGTTCCCGCCGCGACGCGGTTCACCCGCGAGGTGATGACCGCGTGGGCCGCCATGTCCATCTCCGGCGACGCCGAGCGCGTGATCGCCGAGCTGGTCGCGCAGGTGGCGGACGGGCCGTTCCAGGTGCGGTGGGTCCACGAGGGCGGCACGGTCCGCGCCGAGGTCGCCCAGCACGTCGCCGAGCACGGCGGGCCGTGGCGGGAGCCGGTCCACGGGGTGCGCGAGTGGGGCGTGCGGTCCGACGGCGAGCTGCGCACCCACTGGACGCGCCTCGAGCTGCCGGGCGGGGCCGCCCACCCGGAGGAGGAGATCGACGCCGGGTTCTCCCGGAGCCCGGACTGGCTCGGCTTCCTCGCCGACGCGAGCGACCTGCTCGCCGGCACGCTCGATCCGGACATGGTGCCCGCGATCATCGCCCAGATCGTGGTGCCCCGGATCGCCACCTGGTGCGCGGTGTACACGCCGGACCAGGAGGGCGGCCCGCTGCGCCTCGCCTACCTGTGGCACGCCGACGAGTCCGAGCTCGACGTGCTGCGCGCGCGCCTCGCCGAGGTGGAGGTCCCGGTCGGCGACGGCCCGGCCGCGTCGGTGCTGCCGCTGGAGGACTGGCAGGCGCTCGCCCTGCCGCTGTTCGCCCGGGGCCGCGGCCTCGGTGTGATGTGCCTCGGCCGCCGCGACCGCTTCCCCGAGGACCTCATGCTGCTCGCCGAGGACATCGCCCGGCGGGCCGCGCTCGCGGTGGACAACGCGCGCCTCTACCACCAGCAGGCGGTGGCGAACCGGGCGCTGCAGCGCAGCCTGCTGCCGCCGGACCTCCCGGACGTGCCCGGCCTCGACTACCACGTGGTGTACGAGCCCGCGGGGGAGAACAACGCGGTCGGCGGCGACTTCTACGACCTGTTCCCCGGTCCGGGGGAGAACACCTGGCGGTTCGCGATCGGCGACGTGTGCGGCACCGGCCCCGAGGCCGCCGCGGTGACCGGCCTCGCCCGGCACACGCTGCGGCTGCTCGCCCGCGAGGGGTACGGCGTGGCCGCCGTGGTCGGCCGGCTCAACCAGGCGATCCTCGAGGAGGGCGAGCGGGCCCGGTTCCTCACGTTGCTGCACGGCGAGATCACCGTCGGCGCGGACGGGCTCGACCTGCGCCTGGTGTCGGCCGGGCACCCGGAGGCGCTGCGGCTGCGCCCCGGCGGCGAGGTGGACGTGGTCGCCTCCCCGCAGTCGCTGCTCGGCGTGTTCGAGGAGGCCACGTTCGAGGCCGAGCAGGTACGGCTCGCGCCCGGCGAGGTGCTGCTCGGCGTCACCGACGGGGTGACCGAGCGGCGCAGCGGCGACCGGCTGCTCGACGACGACGGCGGCCTGGCCCGGCTGCTGTCCGAGTGCACCGGTCTGTCCGCCCGCGCGGTCGCCGAGCGCATCCGCCGTGCCGTTCAGGACTTCGCACCCGAGCCGAGCATGGACGACCTGGCGATCCTCGTGCTGCGCGCCCCCGGCCACGCCGCCTAGCCCGGCGGGCCGCGCCCGCGTCAGCCCAGGTGGCGGCGGGCGAACTCGAGCCGCACCTGCATCTGGCGGATGCGCTCCTCGACCACGAGGGTGCGGTGCCCGGCGTCGTAGCGGTACACCTCGACCGGGTGCGACCGGGCGGTGAGCGCCGCGACGTAGTCGTCGATCTGGCCGATCGGGCAGCGCGGGTCGTTCTCCCCGGCGAGCACGAGCAGCGGGGCCTGCACCGCGTCCACGTAGGTGATCGGCGAGCAGGCCCGGTAGCGCTCCGGCACCTCGTCGGGGGAGCCGCCGAGCAGCGCCCGGTGGCAGGCGCGCAGCCCCTCGGCCTCGTGCGCGTACGCGGCCGCGTGGTCGGCGATCGGCATCGCCGCGATCCCGGCCGCCCACACCTTGGGCTGGGTGCCGAGGCCGAGCAGGGTGAGGAAGCCGCCCCAGAAGGTCCCGGCGAGCACCAGCCGGTCGCGGTCGGCGATGCCGCGCGCCACCGCCCACTCGCGCACCGCGGTGACGTCGGCGAGCTCGATGTGGCCGACCTCCCCGTGCAGCGCGTCGCGCCACGCCGTGCCGTACCCGGTGGAGCCGCGGTGGTTCACCCGGATCACCGCGAACCCGTGGTCGACCCAGGCGGCCACCTCGGGGGAGAACGCGTCGACGTCCTGCACGGCCGGGCCGGAGTGGAGCAGGAACACGGTGGGGTACGGCGGCGGCCCGGACTGCGGCCGGGACACGAAGGCGTGGATCGGTCCGCCCGGCCCGTCCACGTCGATGTCCTCCAGCGGCACCGACGGCGGCGCGGTGGGCCCGGCCGGGTTGATCACCACCTGGCCCTGGCTGGACCGGATGAGCGGCGGGTGGGCGGCGCTCGACCACAGGTACTCGACGGTGCCGTCGAGGCGGGCGGCGGCCTCGTCGATCACCCCGTGCGGGGTGGGGATCGGCGACATGACGCCGCCGCCGAGGTCGTAGCGGAACAGCTCGGTGCGGCCCCGGTGGTTGCAGATGATGAGCAGGGCGCGCCCGTCGGGAAACCAGTCGGCCGTCACGTCCCCGGGGGACCGGATCCAGATCTCCCGCTGCTCGCCGGTGACCGGGTCCCACACCAGCGGCTCCTGCCGGCCGCGCCGCTCGTGCAGGCAGAGCAGCCGCCGGTCGCCGGGCACCGGGGCGAACCGCAGCCCGATGACGCCCTTGCCGGGGCCGTCGCACAGGTCGGCGACGTGCCGGCCGCTCGAGGTGAGCACCCGCAGCGAGGGATGCCGGGCGTCGCGGTCCTCGCTGTGGTTGATCGCGATGAGCGAGCCGTCGAGGGACATGTCGGCGACGTGCATCGCCTCGGTGTGCCGGTACAGCTCGACCGGCGGCTCGGTGGTTCCGGGGCGCACCAGCAGCACCTGGAAGCCGTCCTCGCGGGAGCTGCGGCCGATCGCCGCGGTGCCCGTCGCGGAGAGCGCGATGCCCGCCGGATGGCCGGGGGGAACGTCCGGGTGCACGACCTCGTCGGGGCCGCCGGTCCACGGCTGGCGCATCCACACGCCGCACTCGTCCCCGCCGTTGTCGGCGAACCACCAGATCCACTGGCCGGTGGGGTCGAGCACGCCGTACGCGGTGCCCTCGGGCCGCTCGGTGACCTGCCGGGTGGTGCCCATCACCCGGTCCCAGGCGTAGATCTCCCAGGTGCCGGAGGTGTTGCACCGGTACACCGCGCGGCTGGGGGCCTGCCGCGCCCAGCGGGGCAGGGTCATGCGGGGTGCACGGAACCTGGCCTGCCAGCGTTCCACGGCCTTCATCTGCGCACGCACCCTCCTCGACCGCGCCGACCATCGCCAGGTGCCGTCAAGTATCGCGTCTCCGCGGCGGAAACGTTCGCCAAATCGGCGGGTATTTCCCGCTAATCCGCGGTTCCGGACGCTGTGTCATGGCGGATGTGATAAAGGGTACCGCCCTAAATTCCCCGATTCGGTTTCCAAATAGTGATTCGGAACAATCCCGGCACGACACTCGGATCCGGCAGATCTCCGATCCGGCGCCGGAGCGCGGCCGGGTCGACGTGGTGGGCGCTGGGTCCCATGCGTACCATCGCCTCGACCGCGTCGTGGTCGAGGGTGAGCGAGATCTCCTCGGTTACCTCTGTAATTATTGTGAAAAATCGGGAAAGCGATGCCGCGAGCCTGCGCTCCTTCTCCTGGTCGACGCTGAGCAGCCCGAGCGCGTCGACGAGCCCGCCGAGATGGCCGGGGCCCGGGGTCACCACGAGCAGCGCGCCGCCGGGCGCGAGCACCCGGGCGAACTCCGGCCCGTTGCGCGGCGCGAACACGTTCGTCACCAGCGCGGCGCGGCCGTCCCGCACCGGCAGCGGGCGCCACACGTCGGCGACCACCGCGCCGATCCGCGGGTGCGCCCGCGCGGCCCGCCGGATCGCGTGCTTGGAGATGTCGAGCGCGATCCCGGCGGCGTCCGGCGCGAGCGCGTCGAGCACCCGGGCGAGCAGGTACCCGGTGCCCGCCCCGGCGTCCACGACGAGCCCGGGCGCGTCCCCGGCGAGCTCGGCGGCGAGGCCGGCGACCCGCGCGGCGAGCGGGGCGTAGTGCCCCGCGGCGAGGAAGCGCTCCCGGGCGGCGACCATCTCCGGCGTGTCGGCCGTGCCCGCGCCGCGCGACCCGGCGAGCAGGCTCACGTACCCCTGCCGGGCCACGTCGAAGGCGTGGCCGTTCGGGCAGCGCACGGTCCGCTCGGCGAGGCCGAGCCCGTCCCGGCAGACCGGGCAGGCGAGGTGGTCGATGACGTCCTGGAGCACACCCCCATCATCCCGCCGGGTACGGCCCGGCCCGGACCACGCCCGCCCGCCGCGGGGGAGCGCCGCCCGGCCGGGGGCGGGACCGGCCGGGACGGGCGCCCGGTCACCGGGGACCGGCCACGCCGAGCGGCCGGTCCGCGGGCTCCTCATCGTCGTCGCCGCCGTGGTGGAGCCGCGGCAGCCGGCGCAGCGGGCGCGGCAGGTACCAGTTCCAGTCGCCGAGCAGCTTCATCGTGGCCGGGAGCAGCACCGCACGCACGATCGTGGCGTCGAGCAGGATCGCCACCGCGAGCCCGAGGCCCATCTGCATGAAGGTGAGCAGCGAGAGCGTGGCGAAGGTCGCGAACACCGCCACCATGATCAGCGCGGCGCTCGTCACCACGCCCGCGGTGGACACGATGCCGTGCGCGACCGCGTCCTCGTTGCGCATGCCCCGGTCGTACGCCTCCCGGATCCGGCTGAGGATGAACACGTGGTAGTCCATCGACAGCCCGAAGAGGATCACGAACAGAAACAGCGGCACCCAGTTCGTGATCACCCCGGATGAGGTGAAGCCGAGCAGGCCCTCGCCGTACCCCTTCTGGAAGACGAGCACGAGCACGCCGTACGCCGCCCCCACCGACAGCAGGTTGAGGACGATCGCCTTCACCGCGACGACGATCGACCGGAACGCGGCGAGCAGCAGCACGAAGGCGAGCAGCAGCACGAACGCGAACACCAGCGGGATCGACACGGCGAGCCGGTCGTTGAAGTCGAGCCACGCGGCCGCGTCGCCGGTGACGTGCGCCTCGCCGACCCTGCCGAGCGTGCCGGGGAGCAGGTCCTCGCGCAGGGTGCGGACCGCGCGCCGGGCGGTCTCGTCGCCGCCGTCGCCGCCGATCCCCACGGTGATCCTCGCCACGGTGCGGTCCGGGTTGACCTCCGCCACGATCGGCTCGCGGAACGCGCCGGTGGCGAGCGCCCGCCGCCGGAACTCGTCCACCGCCGCGGTCACCTCGGGCGCGGTGACGTCACGCGCCTTCACCACCACGACCGCGGGCTCGGCGCCGCCGGGGAAGGCCGCCTCGATGCGCCGGAACGTGTCCACGATCGCCTGCTCGCCCTGCAGCTCGTCGATGCCCTGCGGCCCGATGCGCAGGCCGAGCGCGGGTACGGCGAGCGCGACGAGCAGCCCGGCGGACAGCGTGGCGGCGATCGCGGGGTGGCGCAGGACCGGGCCGAGGATCGCCCGCCACAGCCGGCTCTCCCCGCCGCGCACCCCGAGCAGCCGGGGCCAGGTGACCCGGCCGCGGGTGAGCAGCCGTACCGTGCCGTGCCCCACGCGGGCGTCGATCCGGTCGCCGATGAGCGACAGCAGCGCGGGCAGCACGGTGAGCGAGCCGATCACCGCGGTGAGCACGACGAGGATCGTGCCCTCGGCGAACCCCATGAACAGGCCGTTGCCGGTGACGAACAGGCCCGCCATCGCCACCATCACGGTGACCCCGGACACGAGTACGGCACGGCCGGAGGTGGCCGCGGCGATCTCGATCGCCCGCTCCCGGCCGCGGCCCTTCGCCCGCTCCTCGCGCTCGCGCATGATGTAGAAGAGCGAGTAGTCGACGCCGACGGCGAGCCCGATGAGCAGCATGAGGTTCGGCGTCATGTCGTCCACGGGCAGCAGCCGGCCGGTGAACGCGAGCAGCCCGGTCGCCGCGAAGATCGCGGTCATCGCGAGGGCCACCGGCACCGCCGCGGCGAGCAGCGCGCCGAACGCGGCGAGCAGGATGCCGAAGGTGATCGGCAGCGACAGCCGCTCGGCGCGGACGAAGTCCTCGTCGATCACCTCGCCGAAGGTCCGCTCGGCGCTCGCCGCGCCCGCCTGCGCGACGCGCAGGTCCGGGAACCGCCGCTGCACGTCCGCGACCGCGTCGAGCACGCGTCCCACCCGGTCCGCCGCGGTCCGCGCGTCCCCCTTCATGGTGAACTGCACCAGGGCGGTGCCGCGGTCGGCGGTGACCGGGGCGGGCGGGGTGTCGTACGGCGTGCGCACGTTCTCCGCCTCGCCGGTGGCGAGCACGGCCCGCCGTACCGCGTCCACGGCGGCGCGGAACCGCTCGTCGTCCACGGTGAGCCGGTCGTCCCGGCGCTGCACCAGCACGGTCTCGGCGGTCACCTCGGGGAACCCGGCCCCGTCGAGGATCTCCTCGGCCGCCCGCGAGTCGCCGTTGAGGCCCTCGTAGGGCCGCATCCCCACGGTGCCGACGGCGTTGCCGGCCACGGTCGCCACCGCGACGAACGCGATCCAGACGAGGATCGCGGCCCAGCGGTGGCGGGCGCTCCATCCGCCGATCGTCGCGGCGAGGTTCCTGGGTCGCCTCATTCCGCTCCTCTCCGTGTTTTTTCTGTGACGGTAGAAAGCGGAATGCGGCCGGAGCATCGGCCGGAAAAGCCATTTGCGCCGTCCTTCGCGCGAAGGAGCGACGGGCGGTGGCGTCGTTCAATCGGCGGAGGGAAACTCCTTCCGCGGCGGATGGCCCCGCATCCGCCGCTCGGCGTTCCGGCGGGGAAACGGGCCCGGCGCGCCGGCTGACCAGGGACGGCGCGCCGCATTCGGACATCGCCGCACCGGGCATGTGCGCCCGCTGTGCGTTAGCGTCTGCCCTATGGCGGATGACGCACGGGGGAATGATTCGCGTGACGGCCGCTTTTCGGATACGGACGCGTACTATGCGGGACTCGACAAGGTTCTGGTGGGCACCGGCGCGTTTCTCACCGACCCGTCCGGCCGCGTGCTGCTGGTGAAACCGAACTACGTCGACCACTGGGGCTGGCCCGGCGGCCACGTCGACGCGGGGGAGACCCCGGAGGCCGCCTGCGCCCGCGAGATCCGCGAGGAGCTCGGCATCACCCCGCCGGTCGGGCGGCTGCTCGTCGTGCACTGGGTCCCGGTGCTGCCGCGGCGGCCGTACCCGCTGGTGCACTTCCTGTTCGACTGCGGGGTGGTCCACGATGCGGGGAGCATCGTCCTCCAGGAGGAGGAGCTCGACGGCTTCGGGTTCTTCACCCCGGACGAGGCCGACCGGATGATGCCGCCCTACCTCGTGCACCGCCTGCGCACGGCGATCGAGGCCCGGCGCGAGGGCGGCACCGCCTACCTGTCGCCGAGCCCGGCCCAGGCGGTACGGCGGGGCGCGGCGGGCCGCTGACCGCGAGTTTGGATCGCGGGGGCCCGGGGCAGCGTGCGCGTATGCGTGTAGTCGTCGTTGGAGGCACGGGCAACATCGGCACGAGCGTGATCAGCGCGCTCGCGGCCGACCCGGCGGTGACGTCGATCCTCGGCGTCGCCCGCCGCCGCCCGGACTGGCATCCGGACAAGACCGAGTGGGCCACCGCGGACGTGGCCGTCGACGACCTCGCCCCGCTGTTCGCGGGCGCGGACGCGGTCGTGCACCTCGCCTGGCTGTTCCAGCCGACCCACAACCCGCGCGTCACCTGGCGGACGAACGTCACCGGCACCTCGCGGGTGCTCGACGCGGTCGCCCGGGCGAAGGTGCCCGCGCTGGTGTACTCCTCGTCGGTGGGCGCCTACTCGCCCCGGCCGCAGGACGACCGGCCGGTGACCGAGGACTGGCCGACGAACGGCTGGCCGACCGCGTCGTACGCGGTGGAGAAGGCGTACGTGGAGCGGCTGCTCGACATCTTCGAGCGGGACCACGGCGGCGTGCGCGTGGTGCGCATGCGCCCGGGCTTCATGTTCAAGCGGGCGTCCGCGGCCGAGCAGATGCGGCTGTTCGGCGGCCCGCTGGTGCCGCGCCGCCTGGTACGGCCCGGCCGGATCCCGGTCGTGCCGGACATCCCGGGCCTGCGGTTCCAGGCGCTGCACTCCGACGACGCCGGGGAGGCCTACCGCCTCGCGGTGACCCGGGACGTGGCCGGGGCGTTCAACCTCGCCGCCGACCCGGTGATCCACATGAGCGACATGGCCCGGCTGCTCGGCGCCCGGCTGGTTCCGGTGCCGCGCCCGGTGGCCCGGGGCGTGCTCGCCGCGGCCTGGGGCGCCCGGCTCGTGCCCGCGTCGCACCACATGCTCGACATGGCGCTGCACCTGCCGCTGCTCGACGTCGCCCGGGCCCGCAGCGAGCTCGGCTGGACCCCGCGGCACTCCGGCCTGGACGCGCTGCGGGAGCTGATCGAGGGCCTGACCACGGGCTCCGGCGGCGCCACGCCGCCGCTCGAGGCGACCAAGCGGCCGGGCCTGCGCCCGGGCGTGGGCGCCCGGCCGTAGCGGGCGCCCTCCGCGCCGGTCGCCGGCCGGTCAGCGCCGCGGGGTGCCCTCGCGGTGACGGCCGATCGAGACCAGCCGGTCGATGAACCCGCGGTGCTGCGCCGGCTCGGTGTGCTCCGCGCCCCGGCCGGCCGCGTACCCGGGCCGGTCCTCGGCGTACCCGCCCTCGCGGGACGCGCCCGCCCGCTCCTCGGCCGGCGCCGCGGGCTCGGCACGCCGTACCGGCTCCTCGGCGGCGGCCCGGCGGCCGGTCGGCGGGGCCTCGCGGGAGGACGCCTCGCGGGACGGGGCGCCGCCCTGCAGACGGCGCTGCAGGTCGCGGTTCTCCTCCTCGAGCCGGGCGAGCCGGTCGCGGCCCTCCAGCCGTGCGTACCGCAGCTCCTTCCGTCGCGCCCCGGCGCGCCGCAGGCCGTTGAGCAGCAGCGCGAGGCCGATCAGGAACAGCGCGGTCGTGATCACGCCCAGGACGAACATCTGGGTGGTCGACACCTCGAAGGGCCGGCCGAACACCGTGATCGTCGTGGCCGTGGCGGGCTCGTTCACCAGGACCGCGATCGCCGCCGCGATCGCGAGCAGGATCATCAGGATGCCCAGCACTACCATCGCTCTCACCTCACCGTCGTCTCCGGCGTCCGCCGGAGGCACCCTCCGACTGCCCGGGGAGCGACGGCCTATGCGGGCGCGCGGGTACGGCCGGCCCGCGCGGCGGCGAACCCGGCCCGCCCGCTGCGCCCGCGCTAGGTGAGCACGAGCTCGACTTGGTCGCGGTTGGTGTGCACGTCCCAGTAGAGCGCCGCGATCGCGTCCGCGTGCGCCGGGGGCACGGGGGTGCCGAGCGCGATGTGCGCGGCGTGCACCCCGGTGCCGATCAGCTCGGCGTGCAGGCTGTGCACCCAGCTCCGCAGCCCGGCCGCGGCGATGCCGGGAACGGCGAGGCCGGGGACGGGGTGGAGGGACGACAGCCCGGTGGTGAAGATCAGCGTCCCGTTGTCCCGCTCGATCATGCGGGGGAGCACCGGGCGCACTACGTTGATCGCGGCGCCGAGGCAGCGGTCGAGGTGGGGCCGGAGCGCCTCCAGGGTGACGTCGGTGGCTCCGACCGCCGGCGCGTCCGGGGCGGGCGGATGCGCGATCGCGGAGTACTCCAGGACCTCGATCTCGCCGAAGCGATCGGTGACCTGCTCGAGGGCGGCGCGCGCAGCGGCCGGGTCGAGCACGTCGGCGGGGAATCCGGCGGCGGTGACGTGCTCCGCACCGAGCCGGGCGGTCAGGTCATCCAGCTTGGATGCGTCCCGCCCGATCAGCGCCACATTGAACCCCTTGTGGCCGAAGACCTTGGCGATCTGCAGTCCGAGCCCGTTGCCTGCGTCGACGATGACGATGGTGGACATCGGGTGATCTCCCTCGGCTACTCCGCTGCTCCTACGGCCATACGTACCCGAAAGAATTCCGGTATGTGCGCCTTATACCGTTTATGACTTGTTGTGCTGCTTCGTGTGGCGAAGTTCAGCGCGGCGGCAGCCAGATGACCCAGTCGGCCCGGCCCGGCACGGGCACCCGGTGCGGCCGCCAGCCCGCGTAGTCGGCGGTGGGCCTCCCGCGGCCCCGGGTGAGGTAGGCGACGTCGTCCCCGCGCAGCGGCGGCGTGGGCCGCCGGGTCGCGTACCGGCAGCCCGCGGCGTACGCGAGCGGCAGCGACGCGCCGGGCCCGCCGACCCGGCAGGGCGGGCGCACCCCGAGCGCGTTGATCGCCCGGCCCGTGGCCAGCTCGCCCGCGCGCAGCTGCGCGATCCCGTTCGCCCGCACCACGAGCACGAGGTGGTGCACCACGAGGAAGAGGGCGAGGGCGGCCACCACGGCCGCCCGCCATGCGATGCTCCGCCGCGCCGTCCACGTCAGCAGGTACGCGACCGGCAGCGCGAGCAGCGCGTACGCGGGGATGAGGAAGCGCGGCGCGGCGTACCCGACGAGGAACAGGTACTGCGCGGCGAGCGCCGCCGCGGCCCCGGTCGCGAGCGCGTGCGGCCCGAGGTCGGCGGTACGGCGGGCCAGCCACAGCGCGCCCGCCACCGCGAACGGGATGGCGAGCCACCAGACCGACAGGATCGGGTACTTCAGGTCCACGGTGCAGGGCCGGCACAGCAGCGGCCCGTGCAGTGCCTTGAACTCGTACCAGAACCCCACCGTGGGCCGCAGCCGCCCCTGGATCTCGCTCGCCCCCTCGATCCGGGCGAGCAGCCCGCCGAACCGGGTGTACGCCTCGATCACCCACGGGGCCGCGCCCGCGGCCGACCCGGCCACGACCGCGACCGCGATCGCCGGGCGCCGCCACGGCCGTACCGCGAGCCAGGCGATGCCGAGCGCGGCCGCGAGCCACAGCGCGTCCCCGGGCCGGATCGCGGCCACCGCGGCGAGGCTCAGCGCGAGCCCGGCGCAGGCGCCCCGCGGCCGGGGCGTGCGCGCGGCGAGCAGGAGGAACCCGGTGGCGGCCACCGCGCCGTACGCCACGTACAGGTTCGGCATGACCGCCGCGAAGTAGAACCGCACCACCCACAGCCCGGCGAGCAGCAGCGCGGCCCCGGCGACGATCAGCGAGCGCCCGGGTGCCCGCAGCACCCGCAGCCAGGGCAGGTAGCAGAGGAACAGCCCGGCCGTGGCGAGCGCGGTCATCCACAGCCGCACCGGAACCGGCTCCGCGGTGAGCCAGGCAACCGGCGCCGCGAGCCAGGTGATGCCGCGCGCCCGGGGCGCGCTGAAGTCGGCGTCCGGCAGCGCGCTCACCTGGCTGAGGTAGACGATCTCGTCCCAGCCCCAGGGCAGGCGGTGCAGCCCCATGACGAGCTGCAGGGCGCCGAAGAGGAGCGCGACCACGCCGAGGGGCGCGGCCGGGTGGCCCGCGACCCGCCGGGCCGGGCCGGGGCCGCGCCGTACCGGACGGTCGGCGCGCTCCGCCTCGGCCGCCCGGCCCGGTGCCGTGGCCGCCTGCGGTTCGGGCCGGACGTGCACTCCGTCCGCCGCCGCCCCGCGCGAGGCCGTTCCGTGCGGTCCGTTCGCCCCCGTCCCGCTCCTGCCGGGCTCGCCCAGCCCCCGTTCGTCCGATGTTCCTCCGGCACGCCTCACTTTCGCGATCTTTCCCAGTGTGTCCCGGGCGGCCGCCGGACGTGATCGGTCTTGACGCGCCCGAGCCCGCCCCCGTACCCGCGCGCCGCCGGGGTAACGCGCGGCCCAAGCCCGCCCCCGCCGCTCCCCCCGGAAAACACTTTGACCTCAACCAAGGTTGAGTTCCTAGGCTCGCTGCGTACCCTCCGGAACCGCCCGTTCGCGCGGCGTACGACCTGTGTGGTGATCGTGATGAGCATGGAGATGACGGCCTGGCACCAGCTGTACACGGCCACGCACGCGACGAGGGAGAAACGCCCGTTCTCCCGGGCGACGTTACGGCGCATCGCCCACTTCGTCCGGCCGCACCGCGGGCTGCTCGCGTGGTTCGTGGCGTTGAGCACGGCCGGGTCGGTGCTGGGGGTGGCCACGCCGCTGCTCGCCGGGCGGGTGGTCGACGCGATCGTGCACGCCGAGCCGGTGGACACCGTGGCCGGGCTCGCCGTACTGATCGCGGTGATCGCGCTGGTGGAGACCGGGCTCGGCCTGCTCACCCGTTACCTGTCGGCGAGCATCGGGGAGAACCTCATCCTCGACCTGCGCCGCGCGGTCTTCGACCACGTGCAGCGCATGCCGGTCGCGTTCTTCACCCGGACCCGCACCGGCGCGCTGGTGAGCCGGTTGAACAACGACGTGATCGGCGCCCAGCGGGCGTTCAGCGACACGCTGTCCGGCGTGGTCGGCAACCTGGTGACGCTCGGGCTCACCCTCGTGGTGATGCTCGGCATCTCCTGGCCGATCACGTTGCTCGCGCTGCTGCTGCTCCCGGCGTTCATGATCCCGGCCCGGCGCATGGGCGCCCGGCTCGCCCGGCTGCAGCGGGAGTCGGCCGACCACAACGCGGCGATGGGCACCCAGATGACCGAGCGCTTCTCCGCGCCGGGCGCGACGCTGGTGAAGCTGTTCGGCCGCCCGGAGCGGGAGTCGGCCGAGTTCGCGGTCCGGGCCCGCCGGGTGCGGGACATCGGGGTGCGCACCGCGATGAACCGGTCGGTGTTCGTGCACCTGCTCACGCTCGTCTCCGCGCTCGCCCTCGCCCTGGTGTACGGCCTCGGCGGCTACTTCGCCCTCGCGGGCGCGCTCGACGCGGGCGCGGTGGTTGCGCTCGCCCTGCTGCTCACCCGCCTGTACGCCCCGCTCACCGCGCTCGCCGGGGCGCGGGTCGAGGTGATGAGCGCGCTGGTGAGCTTCGAGCGGGTCTTCGAGGTGCTCGACCTGGAGCCGCTGATCACCGAGCGGGAGGACGCCGTGCCGGTGCCGGACGGGCCGGTGTCGGTGGAGTTCAACGGGGTGAGCTTCGCCTACCCGTCCGCGGACAAGGTGTCCCTCGCCTCCCTGGAGGAGGTCGCGGTGCTCGACACCCGCGGCGGCGTGCCGGTGCTGCACGACGTGTCGTTCCGCGTCGAGCCCGGGCGGATGGTCGCGCTCGTCGGCTCCTCGGGCGCGGGCAAGTCGACGATCGCCCAGCTCGTGCCCCGGCTCTACGACGCGGACGCCGGCACGGTACGGCTCGGCGGCGTCGACGTGCGCGACCTGCGGCTCGCCTCGATCCGCGAGACCGTCGGCATGGTGACCCAGGACGGCCACCTGTTCCACGCCACGATCCGGGAGAACCTGCTGTTCGCCCGGCCGGAGGCGACCGAGGAGGAGCTGTGGGACGCGCTGCGCCGCGCCCGGCTCGACGACCTCGTCCGCGGCCTGCCCGACGGCCTCGACACCGTGGTCGGCGAGCGCGGCTACCGGCTGTCCGGCGGGGAGCGCCAGCGCATGTCGATCGCCCGGCTGCTGCTCGCCCGCCCGCGCGTGGTGATCCTCGACGAGGCGACCGCCCACCTCGACTCCACCTCGGAGGCCGCGGTGCAGGAGGCGCTCGCCGAGGCCCTCGACGGCCGCACCGCGATCGTGATCGCGCACCGGCTGTCCACCGTACGGGCCGCCGACCTCATCCTCGTGGTCGAGGACGGCCGGATCGTGGAGCGGGGCACGCACGAGTCCCTGCTCGCGGCGGGCGGCCGGTACGCCGAGCTGTACCGCACCCAGTTCGCCGATCCGACCCCCGAGTGCGTCGCGGCCTGAGCGGCCGCTCCGGCGCGGACGGCGGGCCCGCCGCCACCGCCGTCCGCCCCGCCTTCCCCCGTCAGCCGACCCGCGTCGCGAAGAACCCGAGCGCGCCCGCCGCGAGAGCGAGGTACGCCAGCGGGTACGCGATGTTGTGCAGCACCCGGGCGCGGACATGGAAGGCCACGGCGCCGAGGAAGAACAGCACCAGCCCCAGCGCGGCGGCGAGGCCCAGCCACGGGGTGAGCACGAACCCCGCGACCAGCCCCAGCGCGCCGGCCATCTTCAGCGCCCCCAGGTAGGGGATCCAGCGCGGCGCCACGCCCACCTTGGCCGAGTTGGCCTGCACGAACGCCGCCCTGCGCCAGTCCGCCACGGCCACCGCCATGTTGGCCGCGGCACAGGCCACCGTCACTCCCGCGAGCACCGCCGTCGGCACGTCGGCCATGAGCCCCCCTTTCGGAATCGTCTCGCCACGCCTGCCCCGCGCCGCCCTTCGACGCGTGGCACCGACTTCCCCCTTCCCTGACGGAGCGCGGCGGCGAGAGGTGACCCGCGCGATGCCGGCCACCCGGCGAGACCAGCGGTGATCGCATCGGGTACCCGATCGATTGCGGCATCGTCGGCGCCGGTTCCTCGTCGTGCGGCCGCCCGTCCGGCCGGCCGTACGCGTTGACGGGTTCCCGGACCACCTCTATGGTTCATTACATAAGTAATGAACCCATAAAGCAGGTGCGATGCTCGACGACCGAAGCCCCATCTATCGGCAGATCGCGGAGCGGATCAAAGCCGATGTGATGAGCGGGGTGCTCAAGGGCGACGAGAAGGTCATGTCGACCAACCAGTACGCCGCCTACTACCGGATCAACCCGGCCACGGCGGCCAAGGCCTTCCAGCAGCTGGTCGACGAAGGCGTCCTGTACAAGAAGCGAGGGATCGGCATGTTCGTGAGCCCGGACGCGCGCGAGAGGCTCAGGGCCAAGCGCCGGGAGACCTTCTTCACCGAGGTCGTGGACCCGATGGTCGCGGAGGCGAAGGCCGCCGGGATCCCCCTGCGCGACATCATCCGGCGCATCGAGGAGCTGGAGGACTCGTGAAGATCGAAGTCGAGGACCTCGTCCTCCGCTACGGCGACGTCACCGCCCTCGACGGCATCACCCTCACCCTCGAGGAGGGCAAGATCTACGGCCTGCTCGGCCGGAACGGCTCGGGCAAGACGAGCCTGCTCTCGGTGCTCGCCGCGTTCCGCAAGCCGACCTCCGGGCGGGTCCGGGTCGACGGGCGGCCGGTGTTCGAGAACGGCCGGGTCACCTCGCGGATCAGCCTCATCCGGGACGTGGGCGAGACCGTCGACATCGGCACCGGCGAGGAGGCGCTGTCGTACGCCGAGGCGTTGCGCCCGAACTGGGACGGCGAGTTCGCGCGCTCGCTCGCCGAGCTGTTCAAGATCGACCTGAAGAAGAGCGTCAAGAGCATGTCGAAGGGGCAGCGCTCGGCGATGGGCATCATCGTCGGCCTCGCCTCGCGGGCGCCGCTCACCATGTTCGACGAGGCGTACCTCGGCCTCGACGCCCCCTCCCGGCAGGTCTTCTACGACCAGGTGCTCGCCGACTACCTCGCCCACCCGCGCACGATCATCATGTCCACGCACCTGATCGACGAGGTCAGCGCGCTCTTCGAGGAGGTCGTGATCCTCCACAGGGGCCGGGTGCTCGCGCACGAGGAGCGGGACGACCTGCTCGCCAAGGGCGTCTCGATCACCGGCCCCGCCGCGGCCGTGGACGCCTTCACCACCGGCATGACGGTGCTCGGCAGCCGCTCCCTCGGCCCCACCAAGTCCGTCACGGTGTACGGCGAGCTCGACGACGCCCGGCGCCGCAAGGCCGTCGAGTCCGGCCTCGAACTCGGCCCGGTCGACCTGCAGGACCTGTTCATCCACCTGACCGCGGAGGACGGAGCCTCCTCATGAAATTCCGGATCCTGCTCGCGAACTGCGCGTTCGCCGCCCTGCTGTGGGCCGCCTTCTGGGTGGTCGTGACCCTGATCACCGTGGTGCTCGGGCTTATGGGCCGGCTCACCCACAGCGCCTGGGAGGTCGCCGCCCAGCTGCCCCGCTGGTACGCCCTGTTCGTCGGCGTCGCCCTGGTCCGCGAGTACCTGCCGCTGTACGTGGCGCACGGCCGTACCCGCCGCCAGTTCGGCGTCGAGGGCGCGATCACCATCGTGCTGTTCGCGCCGTTCCTGTCCGCCCTGCTCGTGCTCTCCTACCTGCTGGAGAGCGTGCTGTACGGCGTGGCGGGCTGGCCCCACGTGCTCGAGCGGGCCCACATGTTCACCGAGCCCACCCAGGTGCCGCTGGTGTTCGCCGAGTACCTGATCGAGCTCCTCGCCTGGACCACGGCGGGCGCGTTCATGGGCGCGGCCTTCTACCGGTTCGGCGGCGGCGGGCTGCTGTCGGTCCCGGTCGGCGTCCTGATGATCGCCTTCGCGCACGCGGCGATGGGCGTGGAGCCGTGGGGGCCGTTCCTGCTCGGCTGGCTGAAGATCCTCGGCCGGATCACCCTCGACCTGCCCGACACGCCGCTGATGCCGCTGGCGGGCGGGGCCGGCGTGCTCGTCGTCGGGCTCCTGCTCACCTGGGCGATCATCCGCGACATGCCGCTGCGCAACCAGGCCTCCTGAGCCGGGGGCACCCGATCCGCACCCGGATTGATCGATCCTGGTGAACGGATCGTTCGAGCAAATAGAACATCGGGTCGGATGCCGCCGGGCACGCCGGTAGGGGTGGCCGTGAGCGGCGTCGGCGCGATCTCCGCCCGCCTTTTGGGCCCCCGGAGCCCGTGTTTCCCGGCCGCTCGGCCCGGGGTCGCGAGTATTTCTCACGGCGGTTTCCGGAATATCACCGTGGCGACGGCCGCCGCAGTGATGAGAATCACCGGGAAAACGTGAGAGAAATCACTCCGGTGACTTGCGTCACATTTCCGATATGAGGAAGAAATCCCGCCGCGGGGCCGTACCCCGGCCAGGGGCCGGACGGCGAACGGCGGGCGGACGGGCCGTGTCGTACCCGTCCGCCCGCCGCCGTCACTCCTCGGGAACGCGGGGGGCAAGGCCCGCGGCCGGCCGTACCGGCGATGGCCGCCGGGGCCGGTACGGCGGGCGTCAGACCGCGCTGACCGCGGCCTCCGCCTCGATCACCGCCGCCGTGGCGTTGATCACGGCGGCGATGCGCAGCGCCTCCTGGATCTGCTCGCGCGGCACGTCCGCCTTGCGCAGCACCTGCTCGTGGGAGGCGAGGCAGGTCCCGCAGCCGTTGATCGCGGACACCGCGAGGCACCACAGCTCGAAGTCGGTCTTGTCCACGCCGGGGTTGCCGATGACGGTCATGCGCAGCCGCGCGGGCAGCGTGGCGTACGCCTCGTCGCCGATCAGGTGCGTGGACCGGTAGTAGACGTTGTTCATCGCCATGATCGCGGCGGCGGCCTTGGCGGCCTGGAAGGCCTCGGCCGACAGGTAGTCGGCGGCCTCCTGCGACAGCTCCGCGATCACCTTCGGCGACTTCGTCGCCATGGCGCAGGCGAGCACCGTGCCCCACAGCCGCTGCTCGCTCAGCGACGAGGTGCCGACGACCGAGCCGAGGTTGAGCCGGATGTCCTTGGCGTAGTCCGGCAGGGCGGCCTTGAGCGCGTCAACGCCCATGTCACACACCCGCCAGCAGCTTGGTGGCGTCGAGGGTGGCCTCGCCCTTGTTCCAGTTGCACGGGCACAGCTCGTCGCTCTGCAGCGCGTCGAGCACCCGCAGGACCTCCTTGACGTTCCGGCCCACCGAGCCGGCGGTGACCATGACGAACT
Organism: Thermopolyspora flexuosa; assembly: GCF_006716785.1. NCBI lineage: Bacteria > Bacillati > Actinomycetota > Actinomycetes > Streptosporangiales > Streptosporangiaceae > Thermopolyspora > Thermopolyspora flexuosa. Next base: position 349,850 of record NZ_VFPQ01000002.1, read on the forward strand.
GGATCACGTCCTGGGGGTCGACGATGAAGGTGGCGCGCTGCGCGACGCCGTCCTCGCCGAGGATGCCGAGGGCCTGCGACAGCTCCCGCTTGACGTCGGAGAGCATCGGGAACGGCAGGTCACGCAGGTCGGGGTGGTTCTTCCGCCACGCGTAGTGCACGTACTCCGAGTCCACGGAGAACCCGAGCACCTGCGCGTCGCGGTCGGCGAACTCGCCGTTGAGGCGGCCGAACTCGGCGATCTCGGTGGGACAGATGAAGGTGAAGTCCTTCGGCCAGGCGAAGTAGACCTTCCACTTCCCCTCGTAGGTCTTGTGCGTGATCGTCTCGAAGGCCTTCTCAGCGTCGAGGCTGACGCAGGCGGTGAGTTCGTACTGAGGGAAAGCGTCCCCGATCGTGAGCACGTCTACTCCTTACGCGTGTCGGATATGGAGCGCAGATCCGGACTGGCCCGTTTTGGGCCCCCTCCGGCCACACCTCAAACAATCGGCCAAGTACCATGCCGATGGCACATCGATTTGGCCGATCAATTTGAGAGGTGGCGTCTATCAGTACGTCCACGCCCACCATCGCCCAGCTCCGGGCGTTCCTCGCGGTGGCCGCGCACCTGCACTTCCGCGAGGCCGCGAACTCGCTGCGGATGAGCCAGTCGGCGCTGTCCAGCGCCGTCTCCTCCCTCGAGGAGACCCTCGGCACGCAGCTTTTGGAACGCACCACACGAAAGGTCCTGCTCACTCCCGCCGGGGCCAGGGTCGCGATGCACGCCACCCGCGTGCTGCGGGCGATGGACGATCTGATCTACGGGGCCGCCCGGAGCCGTGAGCCGTTCACCGGCGAGGTACGGCTCGGCGTGATCCCCACCGTGGCACCCTACCTGCTGCCGGCCCTGTTGCCGATGTTCGCCGCGCGGTTTCCTCGGCTCACCCTCACCCTGCAGGAGGCGCAAACCGAGGAGGTTCTGGACCAACTTCGCGAAGGCGGCCTCGACGTGGCGCTGCTCGCCCTGCCCACCGCCGCCTCCGGCGTGGTCGAGGTGCCGCTCTACGACGAGGACTTCCTGCTCGCCGTACCTGCCGACCACGCCCTCGCCACCGGGGACGAGCCGCTGCCCCGGGACATCCTCAAGGAGCTCGACATCGTGCTGCTCAACCGCGGGCACTGCCTGCGCGAGCAGGCCCTCGACGTGTGCCGCGAGGTGGGCGCCCGGGCCACCATGGCCACCTTCGCCACCAGCCTGCCCACGCTCGTGCAGCTCGTCGCGCACGGGCTCGGCGTCACCCTGATCCCGGAGACCGCGGTGCGGGTGGAGACCGGCCGGGGCGTGCCGCTCGCGCTGCGCCGCTTCGCCGACCCCGCCCCCGGGCGCCGCATCGGGCTCGCCTACCGGGCCTCCTCGGTGCGCGGCGGCGAGTTCCGCGGGATCGCCGAGGCGATCCGCGAGGTACTGTACGAGCGGGAGCTGCCGGTGCGCGTGATCCCCGGCGAGGCCGAGACGGCCCTGCTCGACGAGGCCATGGCGGGCCTGATCGCCGGCGCGGCGCCCGCGCCGCCGCCCGCGCCGGACGGCGACGGGACGGCCGGACGGTAGGGCTGGCCTCACCTTCAACCGTCATACCTGACGGATTCCGTGCGGGCGTCGCCGTACCTACGGTTGACCCATGACCGATGCCCGGCTGATCGCCTCCCCCTGGGAGCGGATGCGCGGCCACTGGTCCGCGGCGACGTGGCTGCGCACGATTCACGTGATGACCGGCGTGCCGATCGCCCTGTTCGCCGCGGCGACGCTGGTGGGCCTCGCGCTGGCGTCGATCGTCTTCATCTGGACCGTCGTGGTGCCCGTCGCCGCACTCGCCCTGACGGTGTGGCTGCTGCCGCGGTTCACCCGGCTGCAGCGGGCCCGGTTCGCCGCGTTCCTCGACGTGGAGATCCCGCCGGTGCCCGCTCCCGAGGCCACCCGCCACCCGTGGCGGTGGCTGGTCAGCCGGGTGCGCGCGGACAGCACCTGGCGGCAGCTCACCTACCACCTGCTCTCCCCGCTGCTCAGCCTCGTCGGCTTCGTCGCGGTGATCCTCGCCTGGGCGGCGTGCCTGGTGGCCGCCTGGTTCTCCGTGGAGACCTGGGTGTCCGGCGACGAGCGGCAGAGTGTGCCGCTGCTGGTGATCACGCTGGGGCTGCTGGTCACCGCGCCGTGGCTCGCCCGCGGCATCACCGACCTCGACCTGCTCGCCGCCCGGGCGCTGCTCGGCCCGAGCCGCAACGACGAGCTCGCCCGCCGGGTGGTGACGCTGGAGGAGAGCCGCGCCGAGGTGATCGCCGCCGCGGACGCCGAGCGCCGCCGCATCGAACGCGACCTGCACGACGGGCCGCAGCAGCGGCTGGTCTCCCTCGCCATGCACCTCGGCATGGTGCGCACCACCCTCATCGACCTGCCGGATCCGGCCAAGCGGATGATCGCGCAGGCGCACGAGGAGGCGAAGCAGGCGCTCAAGGAGCTGCGCGACTTCGTCCGCGGCCTGCACCCGGCGGTGCTCACCGACGAGGGGCTCGACGCCGCGCTGTCCGGGCTCGCCGCGCGCTCGCCGTTCCCGGTACGGCTGCACGTGGACGTGCCGGAGCGGCCCGCGCCGGCCGTCGAGGCGGTAGCGTTCTTCGTCGTGTCCGAGGCGCTCACCAACGTCGCCAAGCACGCCGAGGCCGGCTCCGCCGAGGTGATGGTGTGGCGGGACGGCGACCTGCTGCGCGTGGTGGTCTCCGACGACGGCCGCGGCGGCGCCGACCCCGAGCGCGGCACCGGGCTGCGCGGGCTCACCCAGCGGGTCGGCTCGGTGGACGGCGCGCTCTACATCGAGAGCCCGAAGGGCGGCGGCACCACGATCACCGCGGAGCTGCCGTGCGGGTAGTGCTCGCCGAGGACTCGGTCCTGCTCCGCGAGGGCCTGGTGTGGGTGCTCGGCGCCGCCGGCATCAAGGTCGTCGCCTCGGTCGCGGACGCCGACGGGCTGCTGCGCGCGGTCGACGAGCACCGGCCCGACCTCGTCATCACCGACGTGCGCATGCCGCCCGGGCACAGCGACGAGGGCCTGCGCGCCGCGCTCGTGCTGCGCCGCCAGTACCCCGGGCTGCCGATCGTCGTGCTCTCCCAGTACGTCGAGGAGCGCTACGCCACCCAGTTGCTGTCCACCGAGACCAGCGGCATCGGCTACCTGCTGAAGGACCGGGTCGCCGACGTCACCGACTTCATCGCCGCGGTGCGCCGGGTCGCCGAGGGCGGCACCGCCCTCGACCCCGAGGTGGTCGCCCAGCTGCTCATCCGGCGGCACAGCGACCCGCTCGACCGGCTCACCCGCCGCGAGTACGAGGTCCTCGCCCTGATCGCCGAGGGCCGGTCCAACCTCGGCATCGCCGAGGCGCTCTCCATCAGCGAGAGCGCGGTGGGCAAGCACATCAACAACATCTTCGCCAAGCTCGGCCTGCCGAACACCGAAAGCGACCACCGGCGGGTGCTCGCCGTACTGCGCTTCCTGAAGATCTCCTGACCCCGCTCCCGGAGGAACCGACGATGGCGATGCCGAGGAACATCCGCCTGCTGTGGCGCGTCTGGGGCACCGTGCTGACGGCGGTCACCGTCGGCGTGGTGGCGCTCACCGCGTGGGCGCAGATCGCAGAGTACCGCCACGGCACCTACGAGCGTGTCCAGCCCGGCGTGTACGGCGCGGAGCTGCTCAGCGCGGAGTCGCGGGAGAGCACCACGGTCGTCTACCGGATCGGCACCCCGGTCGTGATCGTGGAGGCGGACGGGCCGGTGAAGGTCAACGTGTCCCGCGGCGAGCGGGAACGGCTCACCGTCCGGCGCGAGCTCGCCTGGGGCGCCCGCGGCCGCGAATTCCACCAGGAGTGGGAGGGCGGCAAGGTGCTGCGCATCACCTACTCCTGCCCCGCCCCGTTCGCCGGTTCCCCGGACCTCTGCTCGGCCGACTACCACCTCACCGTGCCGCCGGACGTCCGGGTGGTCGTCGCCAACGGCACCGCGACCCGCGACTGCCCGCTCACCCGCGCCGTGACCGTGTGCCGCACCGCGGACGGCGGGGTGCCCGCGGCGTGACGCCGGCCGTGCCCGGTGCCGCCGGGCCGGGCCGGCCGGACGCGGGCGGCGGGCCGCGTCGCGGTACGGCCACGCCGTCGCCTCGGCCACCCGGCGGCGTGCCGTACCGGCGACCGTGGCCGGGGCGTGACGGGTGCGCGGGTTCGCCGCGGATTTTGTCGGTGGCCGCGTGTCTACTTGGGGGTGTGACCACGCACCGCCCGGGCACGTGACCTCGGCGCGGCGGAGGAGAGGCGGCACCATGACCACGACGACCCAGGCCCAGGACGAGTTCCTGCGTCAGGCCGACCCCTACCGGCGCGAGCTCACCGCGCACTGCTACCGGATGCTCGGCTCGATCCACGACGCCGAGGACCTGGTGCAGGAGACCTACCTGCGCGCCTGGCGCTCCTACCACACCTTCGAGGGCCGGTCCTCGCTGCGCTCCTGGCTGTACCGGATCGCCACCAACGTCTGCCTCACCGCCCTGGAGGGCCGCGGCCGGCGGCCGTTGCCCAGCGGGCTCGGCACCGCGAGCGCCGACCCCGAGGCCCCGCTGACCGAACGGCCCGAGGTGCCGTGGCTGGAGCCCGCCCCGGACGCGATGACCGGCGCCTCCCACGCCGACCCCGCCCAGATCGTCACCTCCCGGGAGAGCGTGCGCCTCGCGCTCATCGCCGCGCTGCAGCACCTGCCGCCCCGCCAGCGCGCCGTACTGATCCTGCGCGACGTGCTGAAGTGGCGCGCCGCCGAGGTCGCCGAGCTGCTCGACGTCTCCACCGCCGCGGTCAACAGCATGCTGCAGCGCGCCCGCGCCCAGCTCGCCACGGTCGCCCCGGCCGAGGACGAGGTGGCCGAGCCCGCCACGCGGCACCAGCGCGACCTGCTCCGGCGGTACGTCGAGGCGTTCGAGCGGTACGACGTCAAGGCGATCGTCTCCCTGTTCACCGCGGACGCGGTCTGGGAGATGCCGCCGTTCCCTACCTGGTACCAGGGCCCTGACGACATCGGGCGGCTGATCTCGGCCCAGTGCCCGGCGCAGCGCCCCGGCGACCTGCGCCTGCTCCCGGTCGAGGCGAACGGCCGGCCCGCGTTCGCCATGTACCTGCGGCAGGACGGCGTGTACCACGCCTTCGCCATCAACGTGGTCACCCTCACCTCGGCGGGCGTGAAGCACGGGACGATGTTCTTCGACCGCTCGCTCTTCCCCCTCTTCGGCATGCCGGACACCCTGCCGCTGGCCGCCTGACCTTTCCCGCCTCCACCCTCGGCGCGGCCGCGCGGTCGTTGCCCGGCAGGCGGGTGACGCGGTGGCCGCCGATGATCTCACCCCGACCACTTGCGCGGCGGCGGGAGCCCGGTGGGCGGCGCGAGCGCGGCCTCGGTGCCGGTGACCGGCACGCGGTCCGGCGGTACGGCACCGGGGGCAGATCCCTGAGCCCGGCCGCGAGCCGTGGCGAACGTCTCCGGTCCTGCGTCCTGCTTGTATTGACGTTCATCTAATCAACGTGAAAGGATCTGTTTAGATGATCGTCTAAGTATGAAAGGGGGACCGCCATGTCCCGGATCCAGCTCGCCCTGCGGGTCGCCGACCTCGACGGCTCGATCGCGTTCTACTCCGCGCTGTTCGGTACCGCCCCGGCGAAGCGGCGGCCGGGGTACGCGAACTTCGCCATCGCCGAGCCGCCGCTCAAGCTCGTGCTCATCGAGGGCGAGCCCGGCGAACCGACGCGGCTCGACCACCTCGGCATCGAGGTCGGCTCCACCGAGGAGGTCGCCGCCGCCACCGAGCGGCTGAAGGAGGCGGGCCTCGCCACCGTGGAGGAGCGGGACACCACGTGCTGCTACGCCGTCCAGGACAAGGTCTGGGTGCACGGGCCCGGCCGCGAGCCCTGGGAGGTGTACGTGGTGAAGGCCGACGCGGACACCATGGGGCCGGTCAAGGACCCGGCGCCGCGCGGCGAGGAGTGTTGCGCCGAGCCGGCCGGCCGTACCGGGGCGGACGCGTAGGCCGCGGCACCGCCGGTGTGGCCGCGGTCTTCGCCCGGGATCAGTTGCGGTAGCACTCCGCGAGGGCGGCGAACGCGGCCTTGGGCTCCCAGGGCAGGCCGGGGTACGTGGCGCCGTCGCGGCCCTCCAGCACCTTCACCACGCCCCGGCCGGCGAGGTCGAAATCCTCGCGCGGATCGGCGCGGTGGGGGAGGTCGTAGCGGGCGAAGGTGTACCAGAAGGCGCTGTCGACGCCCTCCGCATCCAGGATGTCGAGGAGTTCGCGCAGGTAGGCGGCCTGCTCCTGCTCGTCGCGCAGGTGCTCGCCGCGGATCGCAGCCGGGGTGCCGTCGGCGCGCCATTCGATGATCGAGTCCGAGCCCTCGCCCATGTCCGCCGCGCCGCGGAAGGTGGCGCAGCCGAACTCGGTGACCGCCACCGGCTTGCCCAGCGCCCGGCCCTGCGCGACGAACGCCCGCACGGTGTCGCGGTAGGTGGGCGCGGTCGCCGCCGAGCGGTACCCCGCGTCGGTGGCGATGACGTCGAACGGGGTCCAGTCGACCCGCTCCACCGGCAGCGAGCAGTAGGTGACGCGGCCGCCGAACCGTTCGCGCACCGCGGCCACGGCCGTGCCGAGGAAGGCGTTCACCCGGCCGGGCAGCGCGGGCAGCGCCTCGCGCAGCCGCTCCGGCCGGGTGAGCAGGGCGAGCCGCTCGGCGGCCGTCTCCCCGGGCAGGAAGCCGTCGGTGAACAGGCTGATCTCCGATCCGGTGGCCACCACGACCTCGGCCCCGTCGCGACGCAGCCGCTCGCCGTGGTCGGCGCAGCGCACGATCACGTCGAGCAGCTCGTCGGCCGTGATGTCGCAGGTGAAGGGAGCGATCCACACCTCCAGGCCGGCCGCGGCGGCGTGGGTGGCGGCGACGGCGAGCCGTTCGGGATCCCCGCCCGTGATCCGCACCGCGGTGCAGTGCAGGTCCTCGCGGATGACCCGCATCTCGCGCGCCACCACGTCCGGGTCGAACGGCTCCCGGCTGCTCCGCCCGGCGGCCCGAGCGGCCGCGGTGGCGAACCCGACGTCGTAGTTGATGCCTCTGCCGCGCATCGCCGACGCTGCGTCCTCCTGCCATCGATAGGGTACTTACAGTACCTTAACTTCGCAGAGGTCGCTGAGTAAGCCGGGTGTGAACAAGGTACGCTCAGTTCCTGTTTGGGGAGGGAAAGTGGCCGGTGAACCCGACGGCGGCCGGGCGTCCGCCGCGACCAGGCGGCGCGGAACCGTACTCGAGCAGGCGATCCTCGACGCCGCGGCCGAGGAGCTGAAGGAGTCCGGGTACTCGGGGCTGACCATGGACCGGGTCGCCCGGCGCGCCGGCACCAACAAGAACGCGATCTACCGCCGCTGGCCGAGCCGGGCCGCGCTCGCCGTCGCCGCGTACGGCCGGATGACCGTCACCGAGGCGCGCGTGCCCGACACCGGCGAGCTGCGCGGCGACGCGCTGGAGCTACTCCGCGCCGCCAACCGCCACCTGTCCTCGCCCCTCGGCCGGATCCTGCTCGACCTGCTGGCGAGCGCCCGGGACGACCCGGACCTCCTCGCCGAGATCCAGGCCCGGACCGGCGGGGACGGCCTGACCGGCATGTGGCTGACCGTGCTCGGCCGTGCCGTGGCCCGCGGCGAGGCGGCCCCCGAGGCCCTGCACCCCCGCGTCGCCACGGTGCCGATCGCGCTGCTGCGCAACGAGTTGCTCACCCGCGGCGTCACCGGCGTGCCCGACGAGGTCCTGGTCGAGATCATCGACGAGGTCTACCTGCCGCTCGTCCGCGGCCGCGGACCCCGCTGACCGGCGGGCCGTACCTCACGATCCCCCGGTACGGCAGGGCGTTGAGCGGCGGTATCCCGGGTAGACCTCCGGGTACCGCGCGGGCGGGCACCGGGCAATCGCCATGCAATGACGCAAACCGGTCAATATCGGAACGTCGGTGGTGGAGTAAGCCGGGTTTGCCCTAGCCTGAGTGGCGAGGGGAGTACTTCCCAAGCGTCGACCCGGTCAGTACGAACCGTGGAGTTCTCGGGCGGCCGCCTGCGATCGCAGGTGAAGGAGACCTCGAACCGCGTAACAGCGTTCGAGGAGGTTGCATGCCCCTGATCACCGGACCGGTGACGGCGGCCCCACTGGAGACCATCGCCTCGCCCCTGCTCTGGGCGATCTCCGTCGCCGGTCTGCTGGTGCTGCTGGCTCTCGACTTCGCCATCACCCGCCGTCCGCACGAGGTCCGGATGCGTGAGGCGGTCGGATGGACCATCTTCTACCTCGCGCTTCCCCTGCTCTTCGGCGTGTACGTGTGGCTGGACCACGGCACGCAGCCGGCCGTGGAGTTCCTCACCGGCTACGTGGTGGAGAAGTCGCTCTCGGTCGACAACCTCTTCGTCTTCATGCTGCTGCTGTCGGCGTTCGCCGTTCCCCGCGAGCTCGCCCAGCGGGTGCTGCTGTACGGCATCGTCGGCGCGCTCGTGCTACGCGCGATCTTCATCGCCCTCGGGGCGGCCGCGCTCGCCAGCGGCACCTGGGCGTTCCTGCTGTTCGGCGGCATCCTCCTGGTCACCGCGGTCAAGATCCTGCGGGACGCGATCCGCGGCCAGGAGCACGAGGTCGACATCTCCCACATGCGCACGATCCGGCTGGCCCGCCGGTTCATGCCGGTCACCGACGGCTACCGCGGCACCCACATGATCGTCCGCGAGGGCGGGCGGCGCGCCCTCACCCCGCTCGCGCTCGCCATCGTGGCCGTGTTCGCCACCGACATCGTGTTCGCGGTCGACTCGGTCCCCGCGGTGTACGGCGTGACCTCCGACCCGTTCCTGGTCTTCGCCACGAACGCGTTCGCCCTGCTCGGCCTGCGGGCGCTCTACTTCGTGCTGGCCCACGCGCTGGAGAAGCTGCGCCACCTCAACCACGGGCTCGGCATCATCCTCGCCTTCATCGGCGTGAAGCTCGTCCTGCACTGGGCGCACACCGTGTGGCCGGCCGTACCGGAGGTCCCCACCCTCGCCTCGCTCGGCGTCATCGTCGTGGTCCTGCTCACGGTGACGCTCACCAGCGTGCGCGCCAACCGCCGCGACGAGCGGCTCGCCGCCCAGGCCGAGCCCCCGGGCAAGGACTGACCGGCGTACCCGTCCCGGCTGGAGTGGTACCGTGAAGGTGTGCGGATGATCACGATGTTCCTCGGCTGGTGGCGCCCCTGACGGGGCGGCACGGCTCATCCGCGCACAGCATTGATCAAGCGGCCGCCCGAGACGGGCGGCCTCGTCGTATCCGTGGCGTTCCGGCGGCCCCGATCGGGCGGTCCCCGTCCGAGAGGGAGCGATACCGATGCCACGACGCCTCACCGGCTTCACCCCGTCCGGCGACCTGCACATCGGCAACTACTTCGGGGCGATCGCCCCGATCGTCGCCCGGCAGCAGGCCGCCGACACCGTGGCCTTCATCTCCGACCTGCACGCGCTCACCCTGGAACACGACCCGGCCGAGGTGCACCGCCGTACCCTCGAGTTCGCCACCCTGCTGCTCGCGGCCGGTGCCGACCCCGACGCCTGCCTGCTCATGGTCCAGTCGCACGTGCCCGAGCACACCGAGCTGCACTACCTGCTCGAGTGCGTCGCCGGGTACGGCGAGGCGAGCCGGATGATCCAGTTCAAGGAGAAGTCCCGCCGCCAGGAACGCGTCCGCGTCTCCCTGCTGACCTACCCGATCCTCATGGCCGCCGACATCCTGCTCTACGACACCGACGAGGTCCCGGTCGGCGAGGACCAGCGCCAGCACGTCGAACTCGCCCGCGACCTCGCCCAGCGGTTCAACTCCCGCTACGCCCCGATCTTCACCGTCCCCACCGCGGTCAACCCGCCGGTGGCCGCCCGCATCATGGACCTCGCCAACCCGTCCGACAAGATGAGCAAGTCCGCCCCCAGCCCCGCGGGCGTCCTCCGCCTCCTCGACCCACCCGAGGTCCTCCGCCGCAAGATCATGCGCGCCGTCACCGACCCCGGCACCACGGTCGCCTACAACCCCGAGGCCCAGCCCGGCGTCTCGAACCTGCTCGCCATCCTCTCCGCCTGCACCGGCACCGCCCCGCACGAGCTGGCCAAGAACTTCGACCGGTACGGCGAGCTCAAGCAGGCCGTCGCCGACGCCGTCGTGGCCACCGTCACCCCCATCCAGCAGCGCTACCACGACCTGTCCCGCCACCCCGAACACGTCCGCGCCATCCTGCACACCGGCGCCAAACGCGCCCGCGACCTCGCCGCCCCCAAGGTCCTCGCCGCCAAGCAGGCCGTCGGCCTCGTGCCCGCTTGAAGGCCGCCCTCGGCGACGAAGCCTGGCCGCCCACCGCCCGCCCGGCGGCGAAAAGGGCGGCCGGGCCATCGGCCGACGCATGTCCGATGCGCGCGCCCATCGGTGCCCGGCTACGCCGGCGAGGCCCGCCGTACCGGTGCCGATCGGGAGGCCTCGCGGTCACGAGCGGTCGGCCGGCCAGGCCACCACCTCGCCCTCTCCGCGGCGATGCCCGGCGAATGCACAGCGCACGCGGAGAGCGCGCGGAAGATCGATCAGGACGGAGGCTACAGCCCGTTGCGCCGCCGTTCGCGCTCCGCCAGATAGCGCCTCAGCCGCGCCTTGCGCCGCCTCTCCTCCTGCACCAACCTGTAAAGCGGATCCGAATGCGGAAGCCGCGTCACGGACACCCTTCGCTTCCGGGAAAGCAGCTTGTTGTAGTCGCGAATTCGCTCCGGAGTGAGGCCGTTTCCGCCCCACTTTCCCGAGAGCGGAGGGGGAACCGGCTCGACATCCGGCGCGGGCGGCGCGCTGAGATCCCGCGCATGGTTCAGGTCGTACCTCATACGGGCCAAGGCGACCTCCTGGCGAGTGTCCTTACCAGCCCATTCGCCTGGCCGCAAGGGGCGCCGCGCGGGCCGGATGTCGTTATCCAACCGGTTCCTCGCGCTTTTCGGAAGACCCTTTCAATGCCGACCGGTGCAAGCCCGCTGAACCCGTTCAGGGGCGGTGCGACGATGAACCCCGTCGACCACCGATCGGCCGGCCTTCGCCGCGGACCGTCACCGGCGGACACCGAAAACGGTCGCCCAGCGGCGGCACGGGTGGCGGCACGTGGGCACCGACCGCGAGTCGACGACGAATTCGAGTCGGGTGACCATGGCGGCGACAACCCGACAGAACAAGGTCAGCGCCATGGTGGTCGGTGGGAGCGCGCTGACCGAGTCCGTCATGTCACGGACCCGGTCGCGTTCCCGCCGGGGTGGCTCCGCGTCGCGGGTCCGTGACCCGACCCGACTCGACCAGGAGGACCCATGGCCGACCACTACGGCCCCGCCCGCCGAGGGACGCGACCGACGGCCCTCGCCACCGACGATCATCAAATCCGCTGCACGGCCCACGCCGCCGAGGCCGTACCCGACCGGTACCCGCACTTCCTCCGGAAGCGCCCCGACGAGCGGCCCGTCCCCGGCCCCGGCACCCGCGCAGGGGGTGCCCGATGACGCCCCGGCTCACCGCGTCCACGCCACGCGAGGCCGACGTCGTCGTGATCGGTGCCGGCCTGTCCGGCCTCGTCACCGCGAGACTCCTGCACCGTGCGGGCCTCCGCGTCCTCGTCCTGGAGGCCAAGAACCGGGTCGGCGGCCGCCTGCTCACCACGACCACGACCGCCGGCGTCGCCCTGGACGCCGGCGGTGCCTGGGTGGGACCCGGCCAGGACGCGGTCCTGGCCCTGCTCGACGAACTCGGCATCGCCCTCATCCCGCAGTACACCGCAGGCCACAACCTGCTGCGCATCGGCGGCCGCACCCACCGCTACCGCGGCGACCTCCCGCGGCTCGGCCCGGCCGCGCTGCTCGACCTCGCCCGCGCCCGCCGGGCCGTCGACCGCATGGCCCGCCGCCTCGGCCCACCCCCGTTGACCGGCCCCTACGCCGCCCGCCTCGACACCTGGACCGTGGCGGCCTGGCTCGACCGCCACGTGCACACCCGCGCCGCCCGCCTCATCCTGCAGGTCGCGACCGCGGCGAGCTTCGCCTGCCGTCCCGAAGAGCTGTCCCTCCTCGCCTTCGCCGCCCACGTCGGCGGCAACGGCGGCCTGTCCCGCCTGATCGGGGTACGCGACGGCGCCCTCGCCCACCGCATCGCCGGCGGCGCCGCCACCCTCACGGCCCGCCTGGCCAACGAGCTGACCGGCCGCATCCTGCTCGGCCACCCGGTCACCCGCATCACCCGCACCGCCGACCACGCCACCGTGACCGTGCCCGGCCGTACCCCCATCACGGCCCGTCGCGTCGTGATCGCCATGGACCCGGCCACCGCCCGCACCATCGCCCACGACCCGCCCCTGCCGCCCCCACGCGCCGACCTGCAGACCCGGTGGCAGACCGGCAGCGGCGTCAAAGCCCACCTCGTCTACCCCCGTCCGTGGTGGCGCGACCTCGGCCTCACCGGCGCCGCGGTCACCGACACCGGCACCGTCCGCCTCACCTTCGACGTCTCACCCCCGGGCGACGGCTCCGGCATCCTCCTCGTCCTGCTCGGCCTCCCCCTGATCGACGACCCCGCCCTCCTCCACCCCGACGCCCGGGACCGCCGCCGCCGAAAGATCGTCGACGACCTGACCGCCCTGTTCGGCCCGAAGGCCCGCGACCCCATCGAGTACCGTGAACAGGACTGGTCGGCCGAACCCTGGCAGACCGGCTGCCTCCCCCGCGTCCCCCCAGGCCTCCTCGGCACCCACCACGCCTGGCTCACCCGCCCGATCGGCCCCCTCCACTGGGCCGGCAGCGAGACCTCCTATCTCGGCGAAGGCCACATGGACGGCGCCGTCCGCTCCGCCCACCGCGCCGCCACCGAGGTCCTGGACTCCCTAGATTGCAAGGCCCACGGCGCTCTCTGAGACCCCTTCAGCTCGGGCCCGCGGCGAGTCTTCGTGACAGGCGTCGTTACTGTCGGAACAGGGGTAATGTCGAGTGCATAGAGATTTGAAGGTGGCCGCCCTGCAGGGCGGCCACCTTCGATAGCTACGATGCTGGTTGGTTGCTCACTGGGCACCCGTGGGCTCGTGCCCTTATCGGGTGCCCTTCTAGTTCTCGCTGACGCGCGGCGAGACGAAGGCGCCCATGCCCCGTTCCATATAGACGAGGCCCTCGTCCCGCAGGCGCCTGAGGACCTTCTGTGCCGTACCGCGCCCCACGCCGAACTTGCACACGATGTCCCTGATCAGCAGGGGGGTACCCGGCGGGTAGTGGCCGAGGAAGATACACCTCCTCAGCCGCTCAATGATCTGCCGCCACTTCGGCATGTCAGAGCGCCACCTGATCGGGCAACAGGTCAGGGCAGGCTTGCGGAGCGGGTCAGCGTACGTACATCCGGGAGCGTACGTACATCCGGGTACGCGCGCCCAGCGGTGGCCAGGCTCGCGCCGAGCCGATCCGCGGCGATCAGCTGCAGAGCAGCAGCACTTCCAGTTCATGTACTTCCTTTCTTTTATGCGTATTTCTCACTGCCGGCATGCCGACGTAGCTCGTGGCGGGCCGGAACGGGATGGAGTCCCCGTGCCGGTTCTGCCAGCAACTAGCCGGATAGAAGCGGCCAACTGCTCTTCGAAGCCCTTAAGTGAAGCGAGCGCCTTCTTTGACTCCTCATCTCCTCGGTCCGCGGCTACCTGCAGGAAAAGCTGAGCGAGGCTCAGATTCTGCTTGCGGAAGTATTCCAGTGCGTACCGCCGGGCTGCAGTGCAGCACTCCGGCAGGGACTCTGGTGGTGCGTAATCGGGGGAGCGGGCCTCCGCGCGCATCCTCCAGTAGCGAGCGTCATCGCTATCCCCTGCAAGCCTGTGCAGCAGTTCGAGTTTCGCCTCGGCCGACCCGTCGTTCAGATCCAGTTCGGCCAAGAGCTGCTCGCCCGCGCTGCCGAAGGCGAACTTGGTGTGCCTGTGCCGCGCGATGACAGGGTTGTCCCCGGGTATGCCGCTGCGCTTCGGCGCTCCGCTCGAGGCAGCGAGAACCTCATGGGCAAAGGCATATGCCCCGGCCAGGGCATCTTGGCATCGCTTCTCCGTCCAGTGAGAGCTTGCGGGATCGGTGACCCAGTCGCATGTAAGGCCCAGAACGATAAGCCTGTCTCGCTTTGGCCGCGCATTGGCGCTACGCAAGCGGGACAGCGTAGATTCTGTTAGGATGCTCTGACTGTCTATTTCAGGGCATAGCGTTTTGAACCGAGCGACAACCCTGACCGATTCCTGGGCCAGTTTGCGCGCAGTAACGCCTGTTGACTCGATCTGGGCCATGATCATTTTGGCCCACTCGGGTGGGTTATTGCACAACTTGAGTCCTTCGCGTCCCTTCTGTTGCTGTTGATGTTCTATCCCTTGTAGGGCATTCCGAGGTATCTGCGCAAGCGCTTCGTAGATTTTTCGCCTAAATGCACGGATGGGCAGGACCGTGCCGGAATGGGTAGATCAGGGCCGGAATGCCCGGAATTTCATTCGCTTGCAGCATCCGAGGGACCGGCTGGCGTACACAGTCACATCTATCGGCTTCCTTCGATCTCGTCGGCGAAGCGAGATGGATCTGCGCCAGCGAGGTAGCGCTTCTTTGCTCTACCGGCGGAGCATGTGGCGCAAGATTCCGCAATCTTCCAGTTCTGGTTGAACTGGTCAAAATGGGTCGGTAATGTGCTTTCCTGGTGGCCATGCGCAAGAGTCACCACGCCTACGAGCTGGGCGCCGGTAGGATCTCCGTGAGCCAGCGTCCGTCCAACGGCAACGGCAGCCGGATTCTGTGGCACTACACAAGGGAAGAGAATCTCGCGTCGATCTTGAAGACCCGCGAGCTGAGGCCTTCGTTGCGCTCGAGATGGTCCAGGGATGCCCGCTATGGCGATGGGCAGTACCTGACGGACATACCGCCGGGAACGATGCCCGGATCGCGGCTTGCCTTCTACCTTGTGCGTCGTCCCGAGGAAGCATGGCGCTTCACCCACTACCTTGGATTGGATGTGACCGGACTGGTTGTGGTCCGCTGCAGACGCCACGTGTACCGCATCCCCGGTCATGAACCGCTCGATCTGAAGGGCCGGATCGTAATGTGGGGGGTGAACAGATCTCGTGTGGTACCTCAAGGTAGCGTGGAGCCATAGCCATGCCGACGAGCCCATAGAGCTATACAGCGAGGTCGGCGACGATGGTTACGAGACTCGGAAAGTGCAGCTATTCCGTGATGGCCGGCTGGAGTGGGCAAACGCAGAAACGGAGACGGATCTGACCGGCTTGTCGGAATGCCCGGTGGGTTCAATAGAAGAGATTGACTCAACCCCCGAGCTGTCCGCCTCCACAATATCGAAAGAAGAGTTCGAGGATATTTGGCGCCAGGCTGGGGGTCCGACAGGAGAGTGAGTGTGAAGCCGTTGGCGCACACTTCTGGCTCCCCGGACCCCAGCCTGAAAACTCCTATTTGACTACGGAAAGCGCTTCCCTTTGTGCCGGCTGGCGTCTCACCCGAAGTAGATATAAGGCACGAGAGAAGCCGGCTTCCCTGGTCTGCGCTTTGCTGAGGCGAGCAGGTATATATCAAGCGCTGAGATGGCCGAGCAAAGCCTGGAGATCCTTCTCGTCGAGCCCGCCGCCCACGGCAGGCTCCTCATAGAGGTCTGCCAGTTCCCTCACCGTAGGGTCGTCGAGGATGCTTCCCATGAACTCCAGCTTGGCTGCTAGGCGCTGCTCCACTACTTCGTCTATCGTGCCGGCGCACGCCAGGATGGTGACGCGAGTTTCCGTATCCGGATCAAGCCCTAGACGGTGAATACGATCCAGGCTTTGCAGAAATCTGCCTGCCGCGAAGTCACGATCGATATAAACCGCGTCATGACATGTGTGATGCAGGCTGATCCCTTCTCCGAGGGTGGCAGGATTTGAAAGCAGAACCATGCAGTCCGGATCGTTTCTGAATCGCGAAATTTCTGCGTCGCGATCCTTCGTGCCGCTGTGAACTAGGGCTGGCCGGAATTGCTGGAGCAGCTTGGAAAGCGTGTTAAGGCTACGAACGAAGGTCGACCAGACCAGGGTCTTCCGCCCTTTAGAGGCATTGTCGGCAACGATGGCGACTGCCTCTCGATATTTAGGTGATAGCTCGTAGTCAGGCAAGTTCCGCATGAGCTCTGCCAGGTGCGAGTCCGGCGGAATTTCCAAGGGGGGCACCCGGTAGAGGAGCGGCTCATATGGAGTAGTGCCGGCAACGAGTAGTGCTGGCGATATAGCCGCCATTAGCATATAAAGAGAAATCTTTCCAAGTGCCATGAAGTCGCCCTCGTGGCCTTTGGCGCGTACCGAGAACTGTCCTCGCAAAGCGTCATAGATTTCCTGGTGCAACGGGGGCAGGTCGAGTGCGCGGATACGTGTCTTTACAGGGGGGAGGCCAAGTTCCTTCTTTGTTGTCCGAGTGAAAAGCGGACGCAATACACGGCTCGCTTTGACAAGGTCGCCACCACCGACGGCTTGTACTACTTTCTGACGCCCGATGCCCGGCCAGACAAAGGAAAATAGATTTTCTAGGTCCTTTGCTCCGTTAGGGGCAGGTGTACCTGTCAAGATCAGTCGGTGTCTGGCTCTGGGGCCGAGTGCAAAACAGGCAGATCCGTAAATCCCTTCGGCTCCCAGCTTCATCCGGTGAGCCTCGTCCAGAATAAGCATCGAAGGGCGGGCGGAGAGCCATTGTCCGAGGTAATTGGTTACGCCGTCATTGCGGAGGCGTTCATAGTTCACGAGGAACGATTCAGTGCTTGGGCTGTTATTTTTTCCGAAAACCTCCATGTGCAGGGGTTCGGCGAGGCAATGCTGGTTTTCAAAAGTCCATGATTCATATGCAGATTTCGGGCAGACTATTAACAGTCGCTCTATGCCCCTGCTGCGCAGAACATGGAAAACCGCAAGTGCTACTCGTGTCTTGCCGGCACCAGGAACGGAAAAGTTTGCCCCATGCTTGAGGGAAAGCAATCTAGCAATATCACGTAGCTGGAAAGGTGTGAGGGGAGCTTTCCAGCCTTCCCCGAGAAGATCTGGGACCTCCTCGGGCGCGACTTCAGCAGAAGGACCTATACCCTCGAGACGCGCAGCCATTAGCTGCGCGTCACGCGCGGTATCGGTGGCGAACCTAGCTAGGTGCTCGTCCCAGCGTACTGAATTATTTTCTGGCCATGACGCTAGGGCTGCCAGATTAAGCAGGAGGTCTTCGATGTCGACCTCTAGCTCGCCCGAGATGCGCATGACACCGGTCCGGAACCTCAGCGCAAGTCGTTTGAGATCCTCATGACAGTCGGGTCTTGCGCGCAGAACAGCCTTGGTCACGTCGCCGGCGAAGCTGATTGTTAGGCTCGGC
Organism: Thermopolyspora flexuosa; assembly: GCF_006716785.1. Taxonomy (NCBI): domain Bacteria; kingdom Bacillati; phylum Actinomycetota; class Actinomycetes; order Streptosporangiales; family Streptosporangiaceae; genus Thermopolyspora; species Thermopolyspora flexuosa. The sequence goes on from NZ_VFPQ01000002.1 coordinate 367,352, forward strand.
GCCGATCCGCTATCAGGCACTAGCTTTCCCTCGTCGTCTCCAGCAGCCACTTAACTCCCTCTCCGGGCTCATGGGCAGATCGGCTTGCCTGACGAGCTAGGCGGGCAAGGCTCTCGCGCAGCTGGATGAGTGCTTCATCAAATGCTTCCTCGTCCAGTGCACGCTTCGCTTTAGCTTCGGCATATTCTGTTGCGCACTGCTTAATAAACTCAGCTGCCTCGGAGAGCCGTTCCTGAACGGCAACCTGGCGTTTCCTTAGCTGCGCGTTCTGTCCAGCAAGACGTACTGCTAGATCAAACGAGTCGCGCGCCTTCGTAATGAGTGCTGATGCGCTTTTTGCGTCGGCGGCGCTGGGATCTCTATTTATCGTTGCATAAGCCTTGAGGAGCTTGTCGGTGAGAGCTTTTTCTGCTTTTGCCCATGCTTTAGTATCGGGAACTGACACGCCCGGCAGGCCAGGGATTGCTACTGAGCCGACATCCTCCTGGTCAATGTCACGTAGCTCATCCGGAAGCCGCTCGTCGAGGTAGCGGCTGTGGAAGTCCTCCTCCGCATAACGAAGCGAAGTTTTGGGCAGGTTCAGGATGACCATTGCCAGCCGAGCTTCCTTAAGCCGCTCAGCTGCCTCCGGATCGGTAGCAGCCTTCTTCGCGTAATCGCGCTGGAGCTCCCTTAGCTTTTCCTGATGCTCTTCAAAGTCAACAAGCCTCAGCTGCGCCCCGTTTTCTGTGCGACTTCGCTCGATTGCCTCCCTGATAAGGGCGTAAACCCAACGATCTTGCCGAAGAGTCTTGACTCTAATGTTGAAGTCACGCGCGACCGCTTCTTCACTGCGACCATTCGCTAGTTGCTCTTCGATCGCAATAAGCCGATTGATGTACGAATACTCGCGACGCCTATCCCTGCGGAGCTGAAGTGCAAGTTCAACGCTCGTGATGTCCTGCAGTGTGGTATCAGAAGGGAGTACCCCGACGCGCATGTTAGGGATGCCCAGCTCTCGCAGAGCCACGCATCGGGTGTTGCCATCGACAATTATTCCATCCGGGCTAATTATGCCTGGCTCTCGCTGGCCAAATTCCTCCAGCTCCCTGACCAGCGCCAGATAATCGGGATCCGTGTGGTTAGGATTTGACGGCCTGCGGCGAAGGAGATCTGCAAGGTATGCTTGCGCTTCGTCGCTCCAGGGATCTTCCTCGAGAATCCTGTTGCGTTCAGGATCGAAGGTTCTCTGCGCCCGGATCCGGTGCGTATATGGGTTGTAATAGAGCATGTCGACGGGCATGGAAATGACATAGAGATGCCGCTGTTCGCCACGCCAGTCGACGGTGACCTTCGCGCCGTTTTCGATCTCAGCTTGCTTCAGGCGTTCCTCAACCACCTTTCGGATTTGCTCGGCCTGGGGAGGAACACCGGAACTCACAGCCATGACGCAGGTCTCCAAGTTGCACTGAGGGGGTATCACTCCGCACTCATGATAGATACGGAAGGCTACGGCCTAGCATGCTGCGGAAGCTAGGCCAGCAGCAGAGGTACCGGGAGTTAGGACGATGAGCCCTCGCGTGTGGAACGACCCTAAGTTGAAGGTTGGCTCGATGGTGAGAGCGGCCCTGTGGCTCGTTGAGGAGGTTGGCGAGGGCAACACCTTCACCAAGGAGCAGCTGCGGGAAGCCTTCCCGGGCGTGTCGCAGATCGACCGCCGGGTGCGGGACCTGCGCGACTACGGATGGGTGATCCTCACGAACGCTGAGGATGCCACGCTTGCTGCCGAGGAGCAGCGTTTGGTGAGGATTGGTGTGCCGGTCTGGGATCCGGCCGCACGCCGTGAGGCCGCTGCCAAGAAGCCGATCTCGGCCAAGGAGAAGCAGGAGATTCTCCAGCGAGACGACTATATGTGTGTCATCTGTGGCATCTCCGGCGGCGAGCCGTATCCCGAAGACTCGAACCAGACCGCGGTGCTCTCGGTCAGCCGTATGGAGGTAGTTCTTCCTGACGGCAGCAGGGAGACGATGCTCGCTACCCAATGCAAGCGGTGCCGGGCTGGGCAGCCTGGCGAGCCGGTGCGGATGGATGAGGTCCTCGCGGACATTCGAGCGCTGGAACCGCAAGATCTGCGTCGTCTCCACACCTGGATCACACGGGGGCGTCGAGGTTCCACGCCCCTTGAGCGTGCTTGGAGCGCGTACCGGCGACTGCCCCACGAAGCCCGGAGGGCGGTTCTCGAGGAGCTGGAGAAGTCGTTTGACCTCTGACACCCCGTCGGGATGGGGCCCAAGGGACGTGCCCAACTGGCCGGTCTGGTGTGGGAGCTTTGTGCTGCCGACGGTCAGCTCTTTGGCACTCGCTGCTGCTACGCAGTGTCGGCCAGGAGTAGCAGCCGAGGGCTCATAGCTAGTTGGTGCGTGCTGCCTTCGTGCAGTGATCCGCGGCTGGGGATGCCGGTCTCCCGCTGTCGGCCTGTGTGCTAGGAAGGGCTGGGCGGTACGGATCGTCCCAGTACGTGTGTCGCCTTCATGGACACTCTGTGCAATCAAGGGGCACGATGCGTCAAGCTGGCTGACCTGGTCTAGCGGTGCTCGTGGGGCATACTGGCCGGATGTATACGGTGCGTTACCGGGTTTTTGCCATCTGGCGGAGCGGGGCTCCTGGTCCCGCTTATGGGTTTGTCAGTCTTTCCCGCTAGTCTCGCTCGGGTGTTCGGTCTCGGGCTTCACTGCAGCAACGACGGCAGCTACTGCAGTGTCGAGGGCCTCATGTTCCCAGAGCCGGACTACTCGCCAGCCTGCAGCTTCGAGCGCGGCATTGACCCGGCGATCTCGCTCCATGTTCCTGCGGAGCTTGGGCGTCCAGTACCACTCGTTGGTGGTCGGCTGCCGTCCATGCTCTGGGCAGACGTGCCAGAAGCAGCCGTCGACGAAGACGGCAACCTTCTTGGCGGTGAAGACGATGTCTGGTCGGACCTTGATGTCCCCCAGGTCGAGCCGGAGGTCCTTGCGGTAGCGGAAGCCCATGCGATGGAGGGCCTTGCGCAGAGCGACCTCAGGCTTGGTGTCCGCGCGCCGGTTGGCCTGCATGTTGCGGGAGCGGCCCTCATTGAGCGGAGCGGGATAGATGCCGCGCTCGTGAGCCCGCTTCCTCGCCTGAGCTCTGTCGATCTCTCGCACACTCGTCCCAAGGGGCATACAGCTAACGGTCTTCTCCGCGAAGATACAGCTGCCCACTGGGTCACTGCTTCATCCGGAGTAGGAAAGGGGTCCTAGTGACCGGAGCGGAGTCCCGGGCTATCGCAGCCCGTCACGACGGGCAGTCCCCCGAACTGGAGACAGCAGTGTCTGAGCGCGGGTCGGAAGGTCCTGTGCAGCTAGAGCTGTCTATGGCGCCAGACGGCCAGGAACCGCTGAAGGTTGTCGAGATCTGTGCCGGCGCAGGCGGTCAAACACTCGGGCTAGAACGTGCCGGATTCCGGCATGTGCTTGCTATTGAGCTGGATGAACAAGCTGCTGCCACCCTGCGGCATAACCTCGTAAAAGTACTCGGGTACGACGAAAAGGAAGCAGAGGACACCGTACGAATCGGTGACGTTGCTGATCCAGAAGTATGGGATCCGGACGAGTACTGCGGCATCGATTTGCTCGCAGGAGGCGTGCCATGCCCGCCCTTCAGTATTGCAGGGAAACAGCTAGGGGCGACAGATGAGCGTGATCTGTTCGCATGGGCCGTGGAGCTGTGCGGCCGGGTTCAGCCAAAGGCGCTATTGCTGGAAAACGTAAAAGGGCTCAGTGGCAGCCGATTCACAGCATATCGGCAGCGGGTGCTCGATCGGCTGAGAGAGTACGGGTACATCACCGAGTGGAGACTGCTTCAGGCCGACGACTACGGGGTATCGCAACTTAGGCCACGATTTGTACTCGTCGCACTTAAGCCAGAGTATGCAGAATACTTTGAATGGCCAGCGAAGAATACAGAACGGCCTCCTACGGTAGGCGAGCTTCTCAAGGATCTTATGGCAGAGGGTGACTGGCCTCCGGAAAAGCTCGAAGAATGGGTGAGGAAAGCCAACAAGATTGCCCCAACCATCGTTGGAGGATCCAAGCGGCACGGAGGTGCGGACCTTGGTCCTACCCGAGCCAAGCTCGCCTGGGAGGCCATGGGAATCGACGCCAAGGGAGTTGCGGACGGCCCGCCAGGACCAGGCAATCCACGGGTTAAGGGCGCTAAGTATCCGATGCTCACGGTCGAAATGGTCGCCCGCATCCAAGGCTGGTATGGCGAGGAGTTCGGCCAGTGGGAGTTCCTCGGTGGTAAGACCTCGAGGTACCGGCAGATCGGAAACGCGTTCCCGCCGCCTGTAGCCAAAGCAATTGGTGTCTCAATTGCGAGGGCTCTGCGTAAGGAAGGAGTCCGAAAGATTCTGGTTGAAGATACCGATACCGTGCACGACCCTGTCTACAGGGTTCTGCGCGATTCGAGCAGGCCACTTACGGTCGACCAGATCGTTCAGCGGCTCGCGGAGACCAGGACGCCGATGGATCATCCGGACGTCGAGCGGCATCTCAACCACCTAAGCCGCGACTTCGAATTGAAAGAAGTCGCCAGATCTAACGGCGACGTCGCGTATGAACTTGGTGAGTTCAAGGCATTCCTTGGACAGGAGAATCACCGGCGTCATGACTTGTTCGCGAAGAACAGGTCCAAGATCAGTTGAGTACCGTCTGCTGTTAGCTCGTTCCTCGGCGATCAGCAGATAAGTATCGAGGCGCAGGGGGAGAGGTATGACCGCCAGTTTCGCCCGAGAGCTTCTAGGCTGGATTGAGAGTAAAGGCAAGTCGAAACTTGTGCCGAACTGTGCAGATACTGATAGTGATCAATCAGTCAGGTTGGCCAGCGAGATGCTCAATCAGCTCGAGGTTCCTGCGGGCGTCCCTAGCGCTGTCCCGAAAAACCCAGGACCGGCTCTGGAAACCAGAGTAGAAGACGATTTAGCTAAGCAGCTCGTCCAGCGTCAGCCTGATCGAGAATGGCAGGTGAGCCGTGGCCGGGTAGTTACAGACTTTCTGCAGTACCGGCACCTCGATGAGGTGGACACCCTCGTGAAGCGCGATCCAGCGCTTGCTGTTACTATTGGTCGCGATTATCTGATCAGGCCAGACGTTACGGTAGGCATCGCTAGTCCGGACGCGGGATTTCCGTTCCTGCATGCAGCTATTTCCTGCAAGTGGACCATCAGATCTGATCGTGTCCAGAATATTCGTCACGAATTTAACCAGCTGATTCGTCATAGGCGTGGGCGATTGCCTCATCTTGTCACGGTGACTGCGGAGCCGCTTCCGAGCCGTCTACAGGCCATCGCCCGGGGTACCGGCGAGGTTGATGCTGTCTATCACATTGCCTATGACGCACTCGCTGCCGCCGTTGAGAAGGTTGGGAACGCAACACAAAGAGCTGCATGGCACGAATGCACGCAGCAGCGTCGAGTGCTTAGTTATGAGCACCTTGTGTCAACACTTGTAACCTGGTAATCCGCCCATCTGCGCTCCTCGATTTACTCTCATACCGCTTGTCGGTGCGCCTGAGGCGGACTTATATGAGCTTGCGAGTGCAGCGCCTTCATCGTCCGTCCGAGGTCGCTCGTGGCCCCCCATGCGGATTCGGCGTCATGCAGCTGCTTGATGTTAGGCAGACCCACCTTGTCGGCTGATCTCATGGGTTGGGCCTGTAAGCTCTCGGATAGCGGATACCGATCCTGCCCTGATGGGAAACTGCGACCCGGCTCAGTTGCCGGCGTCGCCGCTGTAGGTGCTTTCACACCCTTGCATTGGCGCGCATCCGGGTAACAAAGTCACGCCAGTCGCTTTCGCTCACCTCGAGTACGGGGCCTGTGGGGTTCTTCGAGTCGCGGATGGCGACTTGGCCTGATGGGAGGAGAGCGACTTCAACGCAGTTGCCGTTGCTGCTGTAGCTGCTCTTACGTCATTTCATTCGTACGCATCCAGTTGATGAAGTCACGCCAGTCGCTGCCGTGGATCTCGAGTATGGGGCCTGTGGGGTTCTTCGAGTCGCGAACGCCGATTCGGCCGGAAGGGAGGAAAGCGACCTCAACGCAGTTACCGGTGTCGCCGCTGTGGCTACTCTTGCGCCACTGAATCCGGGACGTACCGTCCCGGATTCTGGCCATCGGCTGAGGGCCGGTCACTACTCATCTCCTCTGCGATCATTGTGATCATTTTTAGCGAATCGGCCTCGGGCAGCGCCGATGCGCGTAGGTGTTGGAACGCCAACCTATACCTGTGTACCTCAGTTTCGTTCTCCAGATAAAGACCGCCGAGGAGATTCTCCAGGTAGACGACCTCGGTGACTCCGGGACCGGGGAATTCGAGGACCTCGAACGGGCCGAACATGCCCGTTGATGCGCCGGCGGAGAACGGCAGGACCTGGATCGTGAGGTTCGGTAGTTCGGCCAGCGTGAGGAGGTGGCGGAGCTGATCGTGCATGACCGTTGGTCCGCCGACCATCTGCCGAAGCGCGGCTTCGCCAAGAACCACCCATAGGTTGAGCGGATCGGACCGGGTGAGGACGCTCTGGCGAGCGGTTCTGATCTGGACGAACTTCTCGACGTCCTCTCTTCGCTCCCAGGCCCGGCTGCCGCCGACCATGGCGAGGGCGTACTCCTTCGTCTGGAGCAGGCCGGGGATGACCTGGTTCTCGTATGACCAGATCTCTTTCGAGGTCGTCTCCAGGCTGAGGAGGTCGGCGAAGGGGTGGGCGAGGTTCGCTCCGTAGGAGTGCCACCAGCCGCGTTCGCGGGCGCTCTTGGCGAGGGCGATGAGGGCTTTGCGCTGGTCGGGGTCGTCGAAGGCGTAGAGGTCGAGGAGGTCCTGGATGTCGCCCCAGTGGGCGCGGATCATGCCGTTCTCGATGCGGCTGATCTTGGATTGGGGCCAGTGGAGGCGTTCGGCGGCGGCTTCGATGGTGAGGCCGGCTTCTCTTCGGATCTTGTTGAGGGCGCTGCCGAGCCACTTGAGGCGGATGGAGTAGTGCGGCATCGAGTCCTCCCGTGGGGGTTCACGCCGAGGCGGCGATGCGGGTAGGCAACCTTTCGACGCAAAGGGCTTGCGAGTCGTGAAGCCTTCGGTCATTGTGACAGACGCAGTCACTGATCGTGCTTGAACACATTCATTGGGTGACTGCAATGTCCAGGTCTGGGAGCGAGTGACCGAAAAGCCGCGCCCTGTCGGTTGCTCGGCCAGGCCAACGATCGGTACCTGCGAAAGGCTTCACGATGGTGAGAACCGTGAGGGAGGCCGACTGCGTCGGCGCGGGGCCGTCGGCCGGGTGGCCGCATGGAAGGCCGCCTGCGGGGATCGCGGGGGAGAGGCCACAGGGGTCGGGCTCGTCCGGCGGTGGTACGGCGGGGCATTTCGGGCCTGCGGCGCAGGGCGCCTCGGCTCGCCACGACGGGGACGCCGGGCACGCCGCGGATGGTGAGGCCGGGGGATCACCGGAGTGGCCGGGGGAGCGGTTATCCGAGTGGATCGTGTGGTACGGGCGGGCCACGCGCAGATGGTGGGCCCTGCCGCCAGAGCGGTACCGGCACACGGGTAGCCTCATCGAAGCGGGCGGTCCAGGAGAACTGGCGGAGCGTATCCGGCAAATCGAGTGGGTCCGTTCGCGGTTCGACCAACGCAGGGACGGGCCGTCGCGTACCGGCTCGGCGGACCGGAGGCCGCGGTCGTACGGCGGGCCGGCCTGGCGCGCGGGCCGCGAGGCGGACGGGCGGTGCCGGGCATGAAGGGCGCGTTGTCGCACATGGCGACGCGCGTCCGAGGGATGGGGCTCGCCGTCGAGGCCGTCGTCGTCCGGTTCCGCCGGGGGCGGACACGGGGGCACGGACACGCAGCCGGTACGGCGCTGCCGTACCGGCGGGGGGAGCAGGGGCGGGACCCGGTGACGATCAGCCGAACGTTCGCTGCGGCGTACGACCAGGTGAGGGCCGCACGGGAGTTCGTGCGAGAGCAGGTGGGGGATCACCCGCGTGCGTACGACCTCATGCTGGTCACCAGCGAACTCGCGGGCAACGCGGTACAGCACGGCGGGCGGCGCGACGGGACCGCGCAGGAGTTCGTGGTGTCGGTGACCGTCGCCACCGACCGGGTGATCGTCGCCGTGCGGGACGGGGGCATGACGGGCATTCCGCACGTGCTGCCGTACGACGAGGGGTCGATCGGCGGCCGCGGTCTCGCCCTGGTGGAGATGCTGTCGAAGCGGTGGGGGTTCGAGCGGGACACGGACGGCACCGTGGTGTGGGCCGAGCTCGACGAGTCCGGCGGCGAGGAGGTGCCCGCCCCGATCATCCCCTGGTGATCCGGCCACGCGTCGTCACACCGTCGACGAGGCCGGTGTGGCGCGCCCGGGACTCGCTCCTACTCGAGGAACACGAAGGACAGCGCGAGCATCCCGAGAGCGACGAGCAGGGACAACACCGCCCCCAGAATCCGGCGTATCCGAGCGGCCCGCGTCAGCCGCGGCGGCGCCGACGGGTCCGTCTCGTCCGAGGACTCGCCGGTCCGCGCGTCGGCGGCGTCGCCCGCGGGGAGGGCACCGCGCCGCTCGCCCTCGCCGTCCCGGCCTGCCGGCCGTACCTCTCCGACGTGTTCCTCAGCTTCGTCGGGTTCCCGAGGCCCGACCTCCGCCACACCGCCTCCCGGCACGACTTCCCTCGCCTGCCGCCATCCCACGGCCGACAGCACTGTAGCCGCTCGTCGCGATCGGCGGCCGGGATTCGGCCGAGCCTCCGGCGGGGCCACATCGGCCCAGGTCGCGGCGGGTGGCCGACCCGTCCGAGGCGAACCCGCCGGTCCCGGCGCGGTACGGCACGGCGGTGCCGGCCACGGGCGCGAACGGCCGGCGGCCGGGCAAGGTCAGCGGACCTTGGCTCCGTACACGTGGTCGACCGTCATCTTCACGAGCACCCTGCGATCGGAGACCATGGCGGCCCGGTACTCCTCCCAGTCCGGGTGCTCCCCGGCGGCCTTGCGGTAGTACTCCACCAGGGCCTCGACCTCCGGGCCGTACGGATCGGTGCTCGGCCCGATGATCGTCACCGTGCCCTCGGCGGTCGCCCACGACCAGCCGTCCGCGCTGGTGACCTCGAGCGCCGCGCGGGGGTCGCGGCGCAGGTTCTTCGTCTTGATCCGGTCCTCGGTCGTCGAGATGTAGATGACGTTCGCCTCGCGGTCGTAGTACGGCGTCACGGGCGAGAGCTGCGGACGGCCGTCCGGCTTGATCGTCGCGAGCACGCCGAGCCTGCTCTGCGCGAGCAGGTCGCGGAGATCGTAGGACGCGTCACTCATGTCCGGAGCAACAGCGAGATCGCGCCGGCTTGTTCCAGGGGCCGCGCGACGGCCGGCCACCCGCCGCCCGCCACCGGGGCGGCCAGGCGGGTGACCGGCCGTGTCGCCGGGCCGTACGGCTGTCGCCCGGGCGGGTCAGTCGAGGCAGAACTCGTTGCCCTCGGGGTCGGCCATGACGATGTGGCCCGCGTCGAGCGGAGGCCGCGGGTCGTGGCGGTGGAGGCGCTTGGCGCCGAGGGCGACGAGGCGGTCGCACTCGGCCTCGAGGGCGGCCATGCGTTCCTCGCCCCGCAGGCCGGGGGCGACGCGAACGTCCAGGTGGACACGGTTCTTGACCGTCTTGCCCTCGGGCACCCGCTGGAAGAACAGGCGCGGGCCGCGGCCCTCCGGGTCCTCGATCGCCGAGCGGGAGTTGCGCTGTTCCTCGGGTACGCCGATGCGGGCGAGGAACTCGTCCCAGGCGGCGAGCGGGTCGGCGCCCTCGGGGAGGTCGACGCCGGGCGGGGCCGGGTGCACGTAGCCGAGCACCTCGCGCCAGAAGATCGACAGGGCGCGCGGGTCGTGGCAGTCGAAGGTGATCTGGATCCGGCGGCTCATCGGTTCGCTCCCGTGGTGGTGGCGGCGTTCGTGTGCAGGTACAGGTCGCGCAGCAGGCACACCTCGGCGAGGTGGTGGATCAGCTCGCGGTGGATGTGCAGCACCAGGTCGGCCATGGTCAGCTCGGGGTAGGGCTCCTTCGGGCCGACCTTGGCCCGCAGCTCGTGGTCACCGAGGCCGCGTACCCCGGCCAGCCAGGTCTCGACCTGGGCGTCGAGCTGCTCGAGCGCGGCCGCGGCCGTGCCCGCGTACGCCCACGTCTCGTACGACGCCGGCGGCGCGCCGAAGTGGGCGGCGTTGCGCACGGCGAGCACGCCGACGATGACGTGGCCGAGCCGCCAGGCGATCGTGGTGAACGGCGACGGGTCGGGCTGCGGGAAGGCGTAGTCGATGGTGAAGTCGCCGGCGCCCGCCTGCACGGGGGCGGTCGAGGTGCCGCGCGGCCGTACGCTCCAGGCGTCCGGCACCGGTGACCAGAGGTACTCGTCGTCGGTGAGGCCCGCGAGCCGGTCCCGGATCTGGTGGTTCCAGTGCCATTCCCACTGGTCGCACAGGATGCGGTTCCAGCCGCGTTCGGTTGTGTCCATGCGGCCACTCTTCCCCGTGAAGCGGACAGGATCGGTCCGCTATCGTCGGCGACATGGACGGCACGGCACCGGTGGGCGACGAGCGGGGCACGACCGAGCGGGTGCTCGCCCTGCTCGGGCTGCTCCAGCAGCGGCAGGTGTGGAGCGGCCCGGAGCTCGCCGAGCGGCTCGGGGTCACGCCGCGCACGGTACGGCGGGACGTGGAACGGCTGCGCGCGCTCGGCTACCCGGTGCACGCCGAGCGCGGCGCCGGCGGCGGCTACCGGCTCGGCCGCGGCCAGGACCTGCCGCCGCTGCTGCTCGACGACGAGGAGGCGATCGCCACGGCGGTCTCGCTGCTCGCGGGCGCGGGCGGCGCGGTCGCGGGGGCCGGGGAGGCCGCGCTGCGCGCGCTGACCAAGCTCGACCGGGTGCTGCCCACCCGGCTGCGGCACGAGGTGCGCGCGCTCGCCGCGTCGGTGGAGTCGTTCGGCGGCGGGGGCCGCACCCCGGTGGACGCCGAGACGCTGATGACGCTGGCCCGGGCGTGCCGGGACGAGGTGGAGGTCGAGTTCGCCTACCCGTCCGGGGGCGAGGTGCGCCGCCGGCGGGTCGAGCCGTACCGGCTGGTCACCTCCGACCGGCGCTGGTACCTGTTCGCCTACGACCTCGACCGCGCCGACTGGCGCAGCTTCCGGGTCGATCGCATGTCGGACGTGTCGGCACGAACCTGGCGGTTCCGGCCGCGCCCGGCCCCGGACGCCGCCGCCTACGTGCAGGAGGGCGTGACGAGCCGCGTCTATCCGCACCAGGCGCGGTTCCTCGTGCACGCGCCCGCCGAGACGGTGCGCGCGCAGATCCCGCCGTCGGCCGCCGTGGTACGGCCGAGCGGGCCCGGCCGCTGCGAGGTCCAGGCCGGTGCCGCCGACCTCGACCTCCTGCTCCTGCACATGGCCCGGCTCGGGCACGACTTCGAGGTGCTCGACCCGCCCGAGCTCGCCGAACGCTGCCACGCGCTCGCCCGGCGGCTGCTCGCGGCCGCGGACCCGCGGGCGCCGGAGCCCGCGGCACGGGCCTCCGCATCCGGATGAACCCGGCGCGGCGTCACGTCGGCAGGGCCGGGTGCTCGTAGGTGAGCGCCACGCCGCCCAGCGCGCCGATCTTCTCGCTCAGGTACGCGTACCGGTCCGCGGTGGTACGGCACGGCACCGAGACGACCGGGTTTCGCCCCGCCGGTGATCGCCGCCTGCGAACCGCACCTCGCGGCAGGCCGCCACCGCCCGGCCGGTCTCGGCGAGGGCGTGCGGGGCGACGGTGTGCCGGCGCATCGCCTCGACCCCGTGGCCGAGCGGCGCGTGGTCGTACGCCACGTCGGCCGTTCCGGCCATTGCCGCACCACCGGCGGGAACGGAAAACGGGACGCCAGGGGGTATGCGGCAGGGTGGCCGAAAGGCATTCCCGGCCGTTCCACGGCCGATTTCGGAAAGGCGGCGGCCCGGGGTGTGTCATGTCGTGTCAGGCGAACGTCACGCCGCCGGATACGGCGAGGCCAGGCAGGAAAGCCGTGGGTACGGCCCGTGTTTTCGCAGACGGCGATTCTCCGGTTCGGGCGACGTGTCCCGCCAAGTCGCCGGTGGCCCTCGGTCCTGCCGTACCGTGCCGGACGGTCCATGGCACTCGCAGGCCGGCCTGCGGCGATGGGCGTGACGCGCGGGTTCGCGGGTGACGGTGCCATACCGACGCGCATCAGGAGGGCCGGGGATCAGGGCGGTGGCGGGAACCCGACAGGCCATCGGCGCGGCATATCACAGGGGGCGCGGAACGGCAACTCAATTATTCGATGGCCCAAAAATTCAGTTTAGCCGGAAAGGACACACGATCTAGGCTTCCCGATATGAACATGTCGGAGCTGCTCACGCATTTCCGCACGCACGGCACGCCGCTGACGCTTTCGCGCCGCGGCGAACTGGCGTGGGACGACGCGGAAGTCCACCGGGAGGCATGGGAGGCCGACCCGGAGGGCTACGCCCTGCTCGCGCTCGTCCCCGGCGTGCGGCAGTGGCAGCGCGCCCGGGTGTTGCTGCGCATCCTCGCCTCCTCCCAGGCGCACCTCGCCGACCCCGCCCGCGCCGTGCTCGCCAAGGCGACCCGGGCGCTGCTGTTCGGCCTCGCCCCGGACCAGGCCGTCACGGCGCTGCTCGCGGTGCGCCGCCTGCGGGCGAACCACAAGCACACCACCCGGGCGATGGTCGCGTTCGCGCTGGAGCACCCGGACGGCGACGCGCTCGTCGCGGCCCGGCGCCCCGCCCTCGTCGACTGCCTCGAGCACGCGCTCGGCAAGTCGACGGCCCGCGCCTGCGCCCGCCTGATCGCCGAGGGCGACGTCGGCTCGCCGTACCTGCGGAGCCGCCTGCTGCGGTTCACCCGGGACCCGGAGACCGCGATGCGCCGGGTCCGCGCCCTGTACGGCCCGGGCACACCCAACGCGCCGGTGCCGCAGGAGCCGCCGGTCCCGATCGACCCGCCGCGCGAGGACCCGGAGGTGGTGACGGTGACCAACCGGGGCGACATCGCCGCGACGCTCGTCCACCTCTACCGGGGCGGCCCGGAGTCCGAGCTGCGCCCGGCGCTCGCCCGGTACGTCGCCGAGGCGACCCGCGGCCTGCCGCGCCTGGAAGCGCACGTCGCCCTCGTGCTCGACACCTCGGCGTCGATGCGCGGGTACGGCGAGCGGGAGTGGGCGATCATGTCGCAGGCCGAGGCGCTGCGCCTGGTGCTCGCGGAGGTGTGCGAGCGGCTCACCGTGATCGAGACCGGCGGGCGGCCGGACGCCCCCGCGGGCGCCACCGACCTCGCCACCGGCCTGCTCGACGCCCTCGCCGCCGGGCCGGACCTCGTGGCGATCGTCACCGACGGGTACGAGAACACGCTGCCGGGCGACCTCGCCCGGGTGGCGGCGAGCCTGCCGGGCGCGGGCGTGACCACGCCGGTGGTGCTGTGCCAGGCGACCTTCGCCCGCAGCGACGACCTGACCTTCCGTACCCCGGCCCCTGACCTGCCCCGCGCGCGGTTCTGGCACCAGGACGACTTCGCCGAGCTGCTGCCGTGGCTGCTGTGTCACTGCGCCCCCGGCCGGGCCTGGATCCGGCGGGCGGTGCTCGACCGGCTGTCCGGCCGCGCCGCGGCGGCACTGGAAGGAGGACGTGCATGACCGAGCTCGCGACGCTGATGCCCGCGCCGGTCGACCTGACGGGCTACCGTCTCGGCCCGCCCCAGCAGGCCGGCGCGCTCACCGTGGTGCCGGTATGGGGGCCCGAGCACGCCGGTCTGGTGCCGCCGCGCGGCGGGCTCAAGCTCCGGCGGGTCGTCGGCTACGGCGACCTCGAGCTGCACAACGGCGCGCCGGAGGGCGTGGCGGTCGTGCCGCTGCACATCGGCTACATCCAGCACGGCGCGCAGAACCACGCGCTCTGCTCGGCCGCGCTGATCGCCGCCGGGCAGACCCGCCGGTTCGAGAACGCCTGCTGCGTGCAGGCCGGGCAGGGCGGCTACCTGCAGGGCCGCGACCAGTGGTTCTTCGTGCTGCCGCTCGAGCTGCGCGCCGAGGCGCTGCGGCTGCGCGGCACCCTGGGCTTCGCCAAGCTGTGGGACGCCATCGCCAGGCTGAACGAGGCGTACGGCCTGCCGAAGCGCGGCCACCTGGAGCAGATCCTCACCCGCAAGCGGCCGATCCTGACCCAGTGGCAGAGCCGGCTGGAGCCGCTGCCGGGCCAGGTCGGGGCGCTGTTCTTCGTCGGCGAGCGGTTCGCCGGGATGGAGATCACGCCCAGCCCGCGGTACTTCGCCGACATGTGGATGCCGCTGGTCTGCTTCGCGTACGGCGTGGCCGCCTGGCAGGCCGAGCCCGAGCCGCGGCCGGCCGAGCCGTACCGGGCCGGGAGCCTCGCCGGGCTGCGCGCGGAGCTGGAGCGTGACCGGGCGGCCCGGATGGAGCGGGTGGCGTCCTGGCTCGCCGAGCCCGCGGCCGGCGGCGAGTGGACGGTCGAGGAGGAGGAGCGCTACCTCGACCTGCGGCTGTCCACCGTGACCGGGAACGGGATCGCCGGGCAGGTGGTCACCCGCGACGGGCGGCCGGTGTACGCGTCGCTGTTCTCCACCCGCTGGGAGCGGTGAGCCGGGAAAACGCGTTGCGCCGGGGCGGCGGCCTCGGGTTGGATGATCACTGCGGGAACTGCGCCGGGCATGGCGGTCCCACTCCACTCATTCCAGGTGAGTTCGTTAGGAGACGTGGTCTCCTCTTTCGTTGTGCGGAGGCTCGTCACCGGAGTCCGCCAGGGCGCCGGCCGCCCGTCCCGCACCCGAGCGGTCCCTCACGCGACGAGGGCCGGACGCGGCCCGGAAGGATCACCGGGCCACCCGGCTCACGCCTCCCGCTCCCGCATGCCGCGGCATCGCCCCCACGTCCCGGCCTGCGGCCGTTCGTCGCCGGGAGCGGTGAGCCGGGGAGGGCACGGAAAACGCGTCGCGGCAGGGTGGCGGCCCGGGTTGAAATGATCAGCACGCGGGAACTGCGCCGGGCATGGCGGTCACGCTCCCTCATTCCAGATGAGTGACGGCGATGCCGAGCCACGGACTCGGTTTCGATGGAGACCCGTCAGCGCGCCGGCCGCCCGTCCCGCACCCGGTCGCCGGCCTCGTGGCCGAAGGTGGCCCGAAGGGTCACCGGGCCACCCGGCTCACGCCTCCTGTTCCAGCAGGTCGCGGTACCGCTCGTACTCGGAGTCGGCGGGGTCGAGCAGCTCGGCCTGCACCATCGCCTTGCCGAGTTCCTTTTTCAGGTCCTCGTCGTCGCATTCGAGGCTGCTCTGGATGATTTCCGCCACGATCGTGGTCGTCCCGGCCTCGAATATGGCGCCGGAGTCCTTCTGGTAGAACCACGCCTCGTAGACGACCACGTCGTCGTCGACCACGTCCCAGAGTTCCACGAAGTTCAGGACGCTTTCGCCGTCCTCGCCCGGAGCGAGCAGCTCTTCGGCGCTCAGGTCCGAGCCGTCGTAGGCGTTCCCGCAGGCCCGGAGCTGCTCGGCCTGGTGAGGGCTGAGCTGGTCCGCGGAAGTGACCTCACGTTTGTTCGTGAACTCGAGCATGGCGGCACATTAACAGCCTTTCCGCGGCCGTTGAAACGATTGTGGAACAGGCCGTGGGCCCACTTGGTGAAGGAGTGGCGGGCCGTACCGTTTGAGCCGTTGACGCCCCCTTACCGGGTACGGCGAGCCGACCTGAAGGAAACCGTAAGGGGTGCCCGGCAGGCTCGTGGTCATCGAGAGCGGCGGCACCGGGCCGCCGCCGAGGGCCACCGGGAGCCGGTCATGCGCAAGCTCATCGAGTCCACCTTCGTCTCGCTCGACGGCGTCATCGACGACACCACCCCGTCCACCGCGTCCCGCGCGGAACCGCAGCACTGGGGCCACCCGTACTGGGACGAGCAGCACGCCGCCTACTCGGCCCGGCTCATGGCGGAGGCGGACGCCCTGCTGCTCGGCCGGGTGACGTTCGAGGCGTTCGCCCGGTCCTGGGGATCGATGGACACGCCCGAGGCGAAGCCGATGAACGAGATGCCCAAGTACGTCGCCTCGCGCACCCTCACCGAGATCACCACGTGGAACGGCACCCTCATCAAGGGCGACGTCGCCGAGGAGGTCGCCAAACTGAAGGAGCAGCCGGGCAGGCACATCCTCAAGTGGGGCACCGGCGAGCTCGACACCACCCTGGTACGGCACGGCCTGGTCGACGAGTTCCACTTCTGGTACTTCCCGGTGATCGTGGGCGCGGGCAAGCACCTGTTCGAGGGTGTCGGCTTCGACACGACCCACCTGCGGCTCGCCGACGTGGAGCGCTTCGACTCCGGGATCGTCGTGCACATCTACGTGCCCAAGTGAGATCGCCGGGGCCGCCGGTACGGCAGGGCGGCCGGTCGCCGGAGCACGCGAGCCGGACGGGGAGCGTCAGCCGGACGCCGCCGGGCCGGGCGCATCGAGCAGGGCACGTGCCTGCTCGGGGGAGAGCCGGGCGCCCTGGGCGAACAGCTCCGGAAAGCCCGGCACCGCGGCCTCGGCGGCGGCGGTGATCCGGGCGAGGTCGTCCCGGTCACGGGGCGCGAGGCGCTGCCCGGCCGCCCTCCGGGCCGCGTCGGCCGCGCCGAGGAGCAGCGCGGCGAGCCGAGGCCGCCCGTCCGCCACGAGCGCGCCCGCCATGCCGACCAGCGCCCACGCCATCTCCGGCGCCGACCCCAGCTCGCGGGCCACCTCGAACCCCTCGCGGAAACGGTCGAGCGCGCCCGCCGCGTCGCCCCGGTCCACGGCGAGCAGCCCCAGCTCGGCGAGGACCATCGCCAGGTAGGGCGGCGGCCCGTCCCCGCCCCGCCGCCGGGCGGCCGCGAGCAGCCCGCGCAGGTGCTCCTCGGCCTCGTCCACGTCCCCGGCCCGGCGCGCGGCGACCGCGAGGGCGAGGCGGGCGAGCACCTCCTCCGCGCGCAGCCCCTGCCGGGCGGCGAGCCGCCGCGCCCGCTCGCCGTACTCCCGGGCGCCCGGCACGTCCCCCGCCTGCACGGACAGCCAGGCGAGCCAGCCGAGCCGCCCGGCCACGTCCGGCCACAGGCCCAGCTCCTCGGCGAGCCGCAGCCCGTCCCGGCAGAGCCGTACCGCCTCGGCGTGGTCGCCGGTCAGGTCGGCGAGGCCGATCAGCCAGTCGGTGCCCCGCAGCACGCCCCACGCGTCGCCGAGCGCGTCGAACAGCTCGGCGCTTCGCCGGGCGTCGCGCTCGAGCGCGGCGAGGTCGTGCCGCAGGTGTGCGAGCATCGCCCGGGTGCTCAGCGCGGCCGCCTCGCCCCACCGGTCGCCGGCGGCGCGGAACGCGGCGAGGGCCTGTTCCAGCAGCTCGGCGGCGGCCGTCCCGTCCCCGAGGCCGGCGAGCGCCATGGCGAGGAACCACTCGGCCCGCGCCCGCTCGGCCGGTCCGGCGACCTTCCGGTACGCCTCCAGCGCCTCGGCCGCCCGCTCCGGCCCGGCCTCCCCCTGCCAGATCGCGAGCCCGGTACGCCAGACCTCGGCCGCCGCCCGCAGCCCGTCCGGCGCCTCGCCGCCGACCGCGAGCGCGGCCTCCAGGGCGCGGCGGGCCTCGCCCACCCGGCCGCGCAGGAACCGGTACCAGGTGAGCGCGAGCGCGAGGCGCAGCGCCGGCTCGGCCGCGCCGTACCGGCGGAAGGTTTCCAGCGCGGCCCGCAGGTTCGCCGCCTCGGCGTCGAGCCGCCGCAGCCACTCGCCCTGCCCGGGGCCGCGCAGCGGCGGGTCGGCCCGCACGGCGAGCGCGAGACAGTGCTCGGCGTGGCGGCGCCGTACCGCCGCCTCCTCGCCGCTCTCCCGGAGCCGGTCGAGGCAGTACGCGGCCACCGACTCCAGCAGCCGGAACCGCGGCCCGTCGCCGCGCACCACGAGCGACCGGTCGACCAGCCCGGCGAGCAGGTCGAGCACCTCGGCCCGGTCCACCCCGTCCCCGGCGCACACCGCCTCGGCCGCCTCCAGCGTGCAGCCGCCGGCGGGTACGGCGAGCCGCCGCAGCACCGCCCGCTCGGCGTCGGTGAGCAGCCGCCAGCTCCAGTCGATCACCGCGGCGAGGGTGCGCTGCCGGGCGGGCGCGTCCCGCGGCCCCTGGCCGAGCAGCCCGAACCGGTCCCGCGGCACCTGCAGCCGGGCGGCGAGCTCGGCCACCCCGAGGACCGGGACCCGGGTGGCGGCGAGCTCCAGCGCGAGCGGGATGCCGTCGAGCCTGCGGCACACCTCCGCGACCGCGCCGACCTCGGCCTTCCCGTCGAGACCCGCCCGCGCCGCGAACAGCCGTACGGCGGGGCAGGCGGCGAGCCGCTCGGGGTCGTCGGTGTCCGGGATCTCCAGTGGCGGCACCTCCAGGCGGGCCTCGCCGCGCAGCCGCAGCGGCTCCCGGCCGGTGGCGAGCACGCGCAGGCCGGGCGCGGCGGCGAGCAGCGCTGCGACGAGGCCGGCCACCGGCTCGACCACGTGCTCGCAGTTGTCGAGCACGAGCAGGGTGCGCCGCTCCCGCAGCACGTCGGCGAGCCGGCCGGCGGGCGGGCGTGCCTCGCCGGGTGTGTCCGGTACGGCGAGCGCGGCGAGGACCGGCTCGGCGGCGTCCCCGGACCCGTCCCAGACGGCCAGGTCGACGAGCCACACGCCGTCCGGGAAGGCGTCGACGAGGGTCCGGGCGGCGGCCACGGCGACGCTCGTCTTGCCGACCCCGCCCGGGCCGGTGAGCGTGACGAGCCGCCCGGCGCCGAGCAGCTCGCGTACCCGCGCGACCGTGTGCGTGCGGCCGATCAGCTCGGTCACCGGGGCGGGGAGGTTGGTGGCGGGCCGTGCGGCGCGCGCGGCCGGTGCCGGCGGGTCCTCGGCCGGGTCGCCGGTAAGGATCGCCTGGTGCAGCGCGGTCAGTTCCGGTCCCGGGTCGAGGCCGAGCTCGTCGGCGAGCAGCCGCCGCAGCTCCGCGAAGCGCTCGAGAGCCTCGGCGGTGCGGCCCGACCGGTGCAGGGCGCGCAGGTGGGCCGCGCGCAGCCGCTCCCGGAACGGGTGCCGGGCCACGAGCTCGCCCAGCTCGGCGACGAGCTCGCGGTGCTCGCCGAGCGCGAGCCGTACCTCGGCGTGGGCCTCGACGGCGGCGAGCCGCCGCTCCTCCCAGTGGTGGGCGGCCCGGCGGACGAACTCCTCGTCGGCGAGGTCGGCGAGGAACGGCCCGCGCCACAGCTTCAGCGCCTCGGCGAGCAGGGCCGCGCGTTCCCGCAGGCCGGGGGCGGTCCGGGCGCGTTCCACGAGGGCGGTGAACCGCGCCGCGTCGACCGCGCCCGGCGCGGCCCGCAGCGCGTACCCGGGCGGCCGGGAGACGACGAGGTCGCGTCCGCCCGGCTCGGCCGCGGCGAGCGCCCGCCGCAGCTGGGAGATCCGCACGTGCACGGCCGCGGCCGGGTCCGCGGGCGCCTCGTCGCCCCACAGGTCCTCGGCCAGCCGGTCCCGCGAGACCACGCGCCCCTCGTGGAGGAGCAGATCGGCGAGGAGCGCCCGCACCTTCCGCCCCGGGATCGCCACCGGCTCGCCGTCGTCGGTCCACACGGCGAGCGGGCCCAGCACGCCGAATCGCACCACCCCACGCTACGCAAACCACCGCGAAGGCGCCCCGCGATTTCGCCCGGTACGGCGTGCGGCCGGGGTGGTCAGGCCGCGAGGGCCTCGTGCCATTTGGCGGTGTCGGTGTACTGGTGCAGCGCGACGATCCGGTCGTCCCGCAGGCGCAGCACGTGGGCGAACTCGGCCTCGTACGGCCGGCCGGTGGCGACCGCGGTGCCGCGGTACCGCCCGGTGACGACGAACGTGCCGTCCGGGCCCGCGACGCAGGACTCGGCGTACGGCGCGGTCCGGTAATGCCGGGCGATCACGCCCCACACGTTGACGAGCATGTCCTCCGGGCCGCGGTGCACGCCGCCCACGCCGTACGGCATGCCGGGGGCGACGCGGCCCTCGAACTCGGGGTGGAGCAGCCGGACGAGCGCCTCCACGTCCGCCTCCTGCAGGGCGCGGTAGAACGCGGTGATCACGGGATGCATCGGCTTCCCCTTTTTGGTGGCTTCATTCTAGAATGACGCCACTAATATCACGAAGGGCGGACCGTGGGAAGACCGGCGAGATTCGACGAGGAGCGCATCCTCGACGCGGCGCTGCGCACGGTGGGGGAGGACGGCCCGGCGAAGACCACGATCGCGGCGGTCGCGAGACGGCTGGGCGCGCCGGTCGGGTCGATCTACCACCGGTTCGCCTCGCGTGACCTGCTCCTCGCCACGCTCTGGCTGCGCACGATCCGGCGCTTCCAGGAGGGCTTCCTCGCCGCGCTCGCCGCGGGGGATCTGGAGGGCGCGGCGGTGCACACGCCCCGCTGGTGCCGCCGGCACCCGGCCGAGGCCCGGGTGCTGCTGCTCCACCGTGCCACCGACCTCGTCGCCCGCTGGCCGGACGACCTCGGCGCGGAGCTCACCGCGCTCAACTCCCGGGTGGCCGCCGCCCTGCGCGCCCACGCGGCCACCGACGAGGCCCGGGAACGGCTCGCCTTCGCCCTGATCGACGTCCCCTACGGCGCGGTCCGCCGCCACCTCGCCAGGGGCGAGCCGCCGCCGCCCCTCGTCGACGAGCTGGTCATCGAGACGTGCCGTGCCGTACTCGGCCGCCCGGGCCGGTGATCGGCAGCGGGTACGGCCGGCCGCGTCAGCTCCGCGGCGCCTTCTGGACGATCATGACCTCGTTGCCGTCCGGATCGGTCGCCTTGATGTAGGTGCCCCAGGGCTCCGCGACCGGGTCGGTGACCTTCACCCCGGCCTCGCCGAGCTGCCGGAACGTGGCCTGGATGTCGTCGCAGGCGAAGGTGAGGTAGGCGCCCTCGCCCGGCCGCTTGCCGAAGTCGGCGGCGGAGGACAGCACGATCGCGGTCTGCGCGCCGCGAGGGGCCACCTCCAGCCAGCGCGCGCCGGGCCACATCTCCTCGTCCCGCACCACCTCGAAGCCGAGCTTGTCCACGTAGAACTCGCGGGACCGCTCCTGGTCGGCCACGTACATGACGGCCACGTTCACATGGGTGATCATATTGTCCCCCTGATCCGCCACACCGGATCGCCGTTCGAACATCTCTGCGAAAAACGGCTTGTATGCTCCCTACCCCGGGGTGGCAGGCGGAGGCAAGCGAATTCGGATTCGGGTATGCGTGCTTTCCGGCCGGGCGGGTCGGCCGGCCGAGGATTTCACGATCTCGCGGCGGCGCCTTCCGCGGTTCGAGGGGCGGTGAGGTCGGCCGCCGTACGGGTGAGGACGCCGGCGCTACGACACCCGCTGGGTGATCACCACGTCGTTGCCGTCCGGGTCGGTCGTCTTGGC
Organism: Thermopolyspora flexuosa; assembly: GCF_006716785.1. Classification (NCBI taxonomy): domain Bacteria; kingdom Bacillati; phylum Actinomycetota; class Actinomycetes; order Streptosporangiales; family Streptosporangiaceae; genus Thermopolyspora; species Thermopolyspora flexuosa. The sequence goes on from NZ_VFPQ01000002.1 coordinate 388,841, forward strand.
GGCCACGATGGAGGTGCCGGTCCGGCCCCACGGCACCTCGAGCGGGTCGGTGATCCTCACCCCGGCCTCGCGGAGCTGCCGCACCGTGGCGTGGATGTCGTCGCAGGCGAAGGCGAGTTCGGCGCCCTCGCCCGGCTGCCTGCCGAAGTCGGCCGCGGCGGCGAGCACGATCGAGGTCTGCCCGCCGGGCGGGACCACCTCCAGCCAGCGGTCGCCGGGCCCGATCTCCTCGTCCCGCACCACCCGGAAGCCGAGCTTGTCCACATAGAACGCGCGGGACGCGTCCTGGTCGGCCACGTACATGACCGTCCCGCTCACGTGGGTGATCACATTGCCCTCCTGGTCCGCCGAGCCGAATCGCCGTCCGAATATCTCCGAAAACCGCTCACCTCTCAACTTCGGTTTCCGGGAGCGGCGGCTCGCGATTTCGGGCTCGGGCGTGGGCGTTTTCGGGCCCGGCCGGTCAACCGTCCGGCGGCCGTGCCGTACCCGGCCGGATCCGTGTCGCGGACCCGGCCGAGGACGGGAAATTTTCAGCTGTTCGGCGGCGGGCGCGGCCGGTCGTCGTCAGCCGTCGTCCGAGCCCCGCCGCTCGCCGCCCGGCGGGTCCTTGGCGACGTCGTGCTCGAGGATCTCCTGCAGCTCAAGCGCGGTGAGGTCGACCGCCGCGAGGGTGAGGATGTTGGCGACGCGCGAGGGGGAGAGGCCGGCGTCGGTGAGCTGGGTGATCGCGACGGCCGCGCGGAGCAGCACCCGGCCGATCGTGACCTCGTCGACGTCCTCCAGGTCGGCCCGCCACAGGTCGGCGAACTGCTGGCCCAGTCTGCGGTCCCCGTCGATCCGGGGATCGTTCAGCTCCGGGCTGGACAGGATTCGAGCGAGGTCCTCGCGCTCATCCCTGGTGAGTTTGCTCATCGGCCCTCTCGTTTCCCACCAATTTCTGAAGGCTCACCCACTTCACTGATCGTATGCCCCGGTATGGAACGGTGCGGATGTGGCATGGGCGAATTCCCCCATTCCGCGCCAGGGCAATCCACGGGCGATCCCGTACGGCCCGGCCTGTGCGGTCGCCGGAACGGCCCCGTGGCCGGGGTCGCCGGGGGCGATGGCCGCGGTCCGGTCCGGCGGCCGCCGGACCGTTCCGGCGGTGGCGTGGCCTGGCGCGGGAACGCCGCCGCGGCGGGGCCGTACCGCGCTCTGCGTAGATATAGGCGATAAAGTCCACTGATGCCCACTTTTGCAGTTCCACCCCGGCGGCGAGCGCACCATCGGCTCCGCGCCGTGCCCGGGGATGAACGGGCCGTCTCCGGTCGGCGTGCCGCGAACCCGGCGGATACCGCGTACCAGCCACCCGGCATCTGACGACGCGAGACCATAAGAGCCGGCCGTTACTCGGGGGGCCTGGGAGGAGTTGCTGTGAGTGAGCTGACGCCTGAGCAACAGGCCGAACTCGCCCTCGTGCGCGCCATCGCCGACAGCCTTCGCAGGCGCATGCCCGACCTCAACGACCGCACCCTCGGCAGGGTCGCCTTCCACATCGCCGACCTGCTCAACGGCGTCGCCGTGGTGCTCACCTCCGACGCCGGCTCCGTCGTGCCCGCGCGCACCGCGTCCACCGGCACCCCGCCCGCGGCCCCGGCGCCCGCGAACCCGGTGCCGCCGCGCCCGCAGCCGCTCGACGCCACCCAGCCCATGCCGCGCGCCACCGACCGGCCGCCCACCGGGTACCCCGCCACCGGGGTCACCGGCGACCCCGCGGCCCGGCCCCGCGCACGGTTCCCCGTCCGGCCCGCGCGCACCTCCGGCGAGTTCCCCGCCCAGCCGAGGCGGACCTCGGGCGAGTTCCCGGCCCAGCCGGTGGGCCCGATCCCGGGCACGTACCCGGTACGGCCCGCGCCGGACGACACCACCACCCAGCTTCCTGCGATCCGGGCGACCGGCGAGATCCCGGCGGTGCGCCCCACCGGCGAATACCCCGCGGTGCGGCGGCCCGCAGGCGGCGAGTACCCCGCCGTGCGGCGCCCGGGCGAGACCGGCACCCAGCGGCCGGCGCAGCCGCGGATCCGGTTCCCCTCGGCGTCCCGGCGGCCCACGCCGCCGCCACCGGCGCTCCCGCCGAGCGAGCCCGCCGACGGCGACTACCTCACCGAGGCGCCCAAGGGGCCGTGGATCGCCGAGTTCTTCCAGCTCGACGGCACCCCGCTGGAGGAGGCCCAGTGGGCCGAGCGGGACCAGGCGTTACGCGGCATCGCGGGCCGCATCCGCTGGCTCGCCTTCGACGGCACCGAGGTCACCGTACGGCTGCGCGGCCCCGGCGGCATCGACATGGACCACGAGGCCGTGCTCGCCGCGATCGAACGCATGCGCCGCGGCTAGGGGTCACCCGCGCGGCGTCAGGGAGTGCACGAACACCACGTTGGGATAGGCGGGGTTGTCGGTGTAGCCGCGGACCCCGCCGAGGAACGCCCGCAGGTGGTTGACCACCCAGGGCACGGCGACCACCGCGAGCTCGTCCACCAGCCGGGTCTGCAGGTCGGCGTAGGCCCGCTGGGCCGCGGTCCGGTCGGTGGCGAACAGGGTCGGCAGGGCGTCGATGCGGTCGTCCGTCTTCCGGTCCTTCAGGTAGGCGAAGTTGAGCGACGACGGGTCGTCGCCGTGGAACAGGTTGCGGTACCAGGAGTAGGCGTCGGCGTAGTCCGGCCGCCAGTACATGACGAAGACGTCCTGGCGCCGCCCCGGCCGCTTGTCCCGTGCCCGGGCGAGCTGGGCCTCCCAGGACAGCGCCCGGGCGTCGAGCCGTACGTTCAGCCCGCGCAGCGCCGCCGCGAGCCGGGTGACGAGCATGCGCTGGTCGGCGTCGTCCGCGGCGTAGGTGAGGGTGAGCCGCAGCGGCCGGCGGCCGGGGCCGTACCCGGCCAGGGTGAGCAGCCGCGCCGCCTGCGTCAGGTTCTGCCGCGGCTGCCGGTCCCGCACGTGGCCGACGAGGCCGTCGGGCACGAGCCCGGTGGCGGGCTCGCCCGCCCCGTCGAGCGCCCGGATCAGGCCGTGGTAGTCGATCGCGTACTGCACGGCCCGGCGCACCCGCCGGTCGCGCAGCGGCCCCGAGGCGGTGTTGAACAGCAGCAGCAGGTTCTGGAAGGACGCCGTCTTCACGCTGCGCACCCCGGGGGTGTTCTCCGCGCGCCGGTGGTACGCCGGGTCGAGCCGGGCCAGGAAGTTCGCCTCGCCCTGCAGCAGCCGCCGCCAGGCGGTCTCCTGGTCGGTCTCCACCCGGAACACCACGTTGCGGTAGCGCGGGCCGTCCCATCCGCCCCAGTAGCCGTCGAACGCCCGGAGCGTCAGCTCGGCGACCTTGCCCTTGTTCCACTCCGCGATCGTGTACGGCCCGGAGCCGGCGTCGCGGCCGGTGGCGAACCAGCGTTTCAGGTCGCCCGAGCCCGCCGCGGCGGTGTCGTAGATGTAGGCGCCGTAGCCGGAGGAGGCGATCAGGTCGAGCGGCGCCGCATAGCGCAGGTGGAACACGATCGTGGTGGGGTCCTCGACGGTGATGGTGCTCACCGGGTCCCAGATGTAGGCGGCGGGGCCGCCGAGCGACCGGGTGCGCTCGATCGACCGCTGCACGGCCTGCGCGTCGAGCGGCCTGCCGGTGTGGAAGCGCACGTCCGGGCGCAGCCGGAAGGTCCAGGTGCGGCGGTCGGCGGAGGACCGCCAGGAGATCGCCAGGCGCGGTCCGGCCTTGCGCGTCACCGGGTTGTAGACGGTGAGCGTCTCGTAGATGTTCTGCAGCGCGATGATCTCGTTGCCGTACGCGGTGGCGGGGTCCCAGTCGTCGATCACCTCGGTGTCGCTGACGTAGACGAAGGTCGCCTCGCGCACCGAGAAGTCGGGGCTGGGCGGCGGCACCACGCGGGCGCCCTCGCCGGTGCACGCGGCAAGCAGCAACGCGATGAGGATCGCGCACGCTGCTACCAACCGCGAGGACCTGCGCACGAGGACCGAACTTACTCCACGTATCGCACAATGCGCAGCATGGCGGCCTATTTACCGCCTTCTGCCGCCCGAATGGCAAATTCCGTCGGCGCTGCTAGTCTCGTCAATTGTCTCCGACTTTCGCGATGGGTGTGATGGGAGTGCCCGGCCGTACCCGGCGCAGGACGATCCGCTTCAAGATCTTCGGCCTGCTGCTCGTGCCGGTCGTCTCCATGATGGCGCTGTGGGCGGTGATCGTCGGCGTCACCACCCGCGACAGCCTGGAGCTGCGCACCTACACCACGCTCTGGACCACGCTGCGCGTGCCCGCGGACCGGCTCGCCGTCGAGCTCCAGCACGAACGGCTCACCGCCGCGCGCTACCTCGGCGGCCAGGGCGGCCGCGACGAGATGATCGCGCAGCGGCAGCACACCGACCGGGCGCTGAAGAACTTCCGCGAGCTCGCCCGGGACCAGGAGGCCGCCGGGACCATCACCTCGGTGATGCGCGAGGACCTCGAGCACCTGCTCGACCGCACCTCCCGGCTCGACGCGATCCGGGGCGACATCGACGCGGGGCTCACCTCGGTAATTCCGGCGATGGAGGCATATGACGCCATTTCCGATGCCGTCTTCCTGCTCCAGCGCAGCCTGTCGCGGATCGAGGAAATTCCCATTTACCAGCAGACCCGCATCGTGATCAACCTGGCGTACGCCAAGGAGCTGCTCGCCCGCGAGCAGGCGCTCGCCGCCGCGATGCTGAAGCCCGGCCGCGAGCCGATGCCGCAGGCCGAGCAGAAGCTGTTCACGCAGATCGCGGGCAACCGGCGGTTCATGATCGACCAGGCGCTCGCCGAGCTCGACCCCGAGCTGCGCGCCTACCACGTCAACCTCATCGCCTCGCCCGAGTACCAGCGGCTGCGCCTGCTCGAGGAGCGGATCTTCGCCAACAGCCCGCCGAGCTACACCGAGTGGCAGACCGTCGCGGGCCGGCTCGCCACCGCGTTCCAGCAGGCCCAGGACCAGGCGGGCGCCCGGCTCGCGCAGCGCGCCGAGCCGGTCGCCGACGACGTGCTCGCCCGCGCCGTCCTGCTCGCCGGCGCCGGGCTCGCCATCGTGCTCGTCACCGTCCTGGTGACCCTGCGGCTCGGCTCGCGGCTGTCCGTCGAGCTCGCCGCGCTGCGCCGGGCCGCGCAGGAGGTGGCCCAGGTGCGGCTGCCGAACGTGGTGGACAAGCTCCGCCGGGGCGAGCAGGTGGACACCGAGGCCGAGGCGCCGCCGATCAACACCAAGAGCTCCACCGCGGAGATCCAGGACGTGGAGGAGGCGTTCTCCGCGGTGCAGCACACCGCGATCGACGCCGCGGTCGGCCAGGCCCGGCTGCGCGCCGGGGTGAACCAGGTGTTCCTCAACCTCGCCCGGCGCAGCCAGGTGCTGCTGCACCGGCAGCGCATCCAGCTCGACGACATGCAGCGCCGGGCGACCGAACCGGAGACGCTCGACGACCTGTTCCGCCTCGACCACCTCACCACCCGGATGCGGCGGCACGCCGAGAACCTGATCATCCTCGCCGGGGAGGTGCCCGGCCGGGGCTGGAGCAAGCCCGTGCCCATCTTCGACGTGGCCCGCGGCGCCGCCGCCGAGGTCGAGGACTACGCGCGGGTGACCGTGCACAACATGTCCGACCACGCCCTCGTCGGCGAGGCCGTCGGGGACGTCATCCACCTCGTCGCCGAGCTGATCGAGAACGCCACGGTCTACTCCCCGGCGCACACCCAGGTGCACGTGCGCGGGGAGATGGCGGCGAACGGGTTCGTGATCGAGGTCGAGGACCGCGGTCTCGGCATACCGCGGGACGCACTCGAGGAATTCAATGATCGTCTTGCCAATCCGCCAGAATTTGATCTTGCGGACAGCGATAGGCTCGGTCTGTTCGTCGTCGGCCGTCTCGCGGCCCGGCACGACATCCGCGTCACGCTACGCCCCTCGCCGTACGGAGGAACCACCGCTATCGTGCTCATTCCGCTCGACCTGATCAGCACCCCGCAGCCCCCGGACACGCCACGCGGGCTGGTGCCGCTCACGCTGATCCCCGTCGACAACGACACGACCGCAGGAGAGGAGGGCGACCGATGACGCAAGAGCGCTGGCTGGACGAGGACGCCGGCCCGGTGGTGCCCGCCTATCTCCTCACCCGGGGGCGGACCCAGTCGTCCAGCAAGGAGATCGACCTCGTCGCCGTCATCGTCACCGAGGGCGGTATCACCCCGCCGGCGGGCCTCGGCCCGGAGCACCTCATCATCCTGCACCGGTGCACCCGCCCCACCGCCCTGGTGGACGTCGCCGCCGAGCTCGACCTGCCGATCGGTGTCGTCCGCGTGCTCGTCGGCGACCTGCACGAGCAGGGTCTCGTCCGGGTCCGCCGTCCGTCCCCCGCGGCCCGTACCCCCAACGAGGGCCTCCTCCGGGAAGTCATCAACGGCCTGCGCGCCCTCTGATCGCGCGTCCTCCGATCCCGCACGCCCGCGTGCGACCGCGTCCGTGAGTCCGTCTTCCCCGTGAGCCCGCGCTTCCGGGCGGGTGCCGCGTGCCCGCGGGCGGTTCGCGTCCGCGGTCGCTCCGTGACGCGCGGTGGCGCCCTCCTCGTCCCGGTCGTGCCGCCCGCCGCTGCTCCGGCCCGCGCCCTGCGTGTGCGGTGGCGATTCGCTCCCCGATGACCACATGGCCGCAACGGCCCTGGGTAGGGGCGTGACTCGTCAAGGGTGTTGCGTGCGCGATGAGGGTGATTGCGATGCCGGACAACAAGGCCGTTGTCTATCAGGGACCGGGCAAGGTGTCCGTGGAGGAGACCCCGTACCCCGAGTTCGAGGTCAAGGACGGGCCGGGGGTGAACCCGGCGAACGTCGGCCGCAAGGTGCAGCACGGTGTGATCGTCAAGACGATCGCCACCAACATCTGCGGCAGCGACCAGCACATGGTGCGTGGCCGTACCACCGCGCCGGTCGGGCTCACCCTCGGGCACGAGATCACCGGCGAGGTGGTGGAGACCGGCCGCGACGTGGAGTTCATCAAGGTCGGCGACCTGGTGTCGGTGCCGTTCAACATCGCCTGCGGCCGCTGCCGCAACTGCAAGGAGGGCAAGACCGACGTCTGCGAGAACGTCAACCCCGACCGCGCCGGGTCCGCGTACGGGTACGTGGACATGGGCGGCTGGGTGGGCGGCCAGGCCAAGTACGTGCTCGTGCCGTACGCGGACTGGAACCTGCTCAAGTTCCCGGACCGGGACCAGGCGATGGAGAAGATCCTCGACCTGGCGATGCTCTCCGACATCTTCCCCACCGGCTTCCACGGCTGCGTCAGCGCCAAGGTCGGGCCCGGTTCCACGGTCTACATCGCCGGCGCCGGACCCGTGGGGCTCGCCGCCGCGTGCTCGGCGTTCCTGCTCGGCGCCGCCGTCGTGATCGTCGGCGACCTCAACAAGGAACGCCTCGCCCAGGCGCGCAGCTTCGGCTGCGAGACCGTGGACGTGTCGGCCGGGGACCCCAAGGACCAGATCGAGCAGATCCTCGGCGTGCCCGAGGTGGACTGCGCGGTCGACGCGGTCGGCTTCGAGGCGCGCGGCCACGGCCGTGAGGCGCAGCAGGAGCGTCCGGCGACCGTGCTCAACACGCTGATGGACGTCGCCCGGGCGGGCGGCGCGCTCGGCATCCCCGGCCTGTACGTCACCGGCGACCCGGGCGCGGCGGACGAGGCCGCCAGGCACGGTTCGCTCTCGATCCGCATCGGCCTCGGCTGGTCGAAGTCCCACTCCTTCGTCACCGGCCAGTGCCCGGTGATGCGCTACCACCGCCGCCTCATGATGGCGATCCTCCACGACCGCGTCCAGATCGCCAAGGCCGTCAACGCCACACCGATCCCGCTCGAGGACGCCCCACGCGGCTACGCCGAGTTCGACCACGGCGCCGCCCGCAAGTACGTCCTCGACCCGCACGGCATGCTCGCCGCTGCCTGAGGAGGCCATGCCCTGAGCCTCGGCCGGTCTCGGCGTAGGCGGCGATCGCACGCACGGCGCAGGCGCGATGTGACATCGTCCGCGTGATCGTCCGAGCAGGCGTGGGCGTAGGGCGACCCGGCGGCACATGCCCTACGAGGCACCCGCCGGGAGCCTTGCGACCACGCCTTCTTGTGTCGTCGCCGCAGGTGGCATGGCACGCGGTGTGCACCGACGAGAATCCCGTCCGGGCTGAGATCCCGGACGGGAGATGGATATTTTCTGGCGACGGCGCCGATGATCGACGCTGAAGCCGATGGTATTTCTGTTTTTCCTTATTTATTTTGGTTTATCTCAAATTACATGATCCAGAAGACGCGCATGATGAACCTCCTTTCGCCATGAGTGCCCGATCGGGTGGTTGGCGTGCGAACATTCCTGACGGATGATCGCGCGCCGGATCGGATTCGATGATCAGGGTACCTCATTGCGGGATGTGGATGTGCAGAAAAGCTGACATTTTTGGATCTGGGTGGTAGATCCGAAATGCATTCGGATTCGAGGATGGGAGGTGCTCTTTTCGTCCAATGCACTGCTCGAATGGTCCGTTGGTTCAACAAGTGGAAGCGAAGTGAATGTTTGACGTTTAAGTGAGATTTGTCCCTGTTGTGCTTTGGTGGCTGCCGGTGATGGGAGAGGCTGGTCATTGAAGGGCGGCGAGAGAGGGGAGCACGGGTTCGTCCGGCCGCCGGGACACAACGAGGTGAGCGGCGTCGCGCAGGGGCCGGTGGTGCAGGCCGGGGCCGTCCACGGGGATGTGCGGATCACGGTCGCCGGGCAGGTGGGCCATCCGGTGCCGGCCCAGCTCGCGCCCGCACCAGCCGTCTTCGTCGACCGCCTGGCGGAGCTGCGGGAGCTGGGCGGGGTGCTGGAACAGGCGGACGGGGCGTCCGAGACGCCGGTCCTCATCGTGATCACAGGATTGGGCGGGGTGGGCAAGAGCTCGCTGGCGCTCCACTGGCTGCATCACGTTCGCGCTCGCTTTCCCGACGGTCAGCTCTATGCCGATCTGGGCGGATTCGCGGCGGAGCGGGAGCACCGCGCCGGGCAGGTGCTCGAACGCTTCCTCCGCGCGCTCGGCATCGCCCCGGAACGGGTCCCGGCGAGCCTGGAGGAGCAGGTCGCCCTGTTCCGCTCGGCGACGGCCGGGCGGCGGCTGATCGTCATGCTCGACAACGCCGTGTCGGCGGCCCAGGTGCGTCTCTTCCTGCCCTCCTCGGGCGGGAGCCTGGTGCTGGTGACCACGCGCTACCGGCTCTCCGGCCTCGTCGTGGACGGCGCCCGGTTCATCGAGCTGCGCCCGCTGCGGCGTGAGGCCGCGGTCGAGCTGCTCGCCCGCCTCCTCGGGTCCGAGCGGGTCCGCCGGGAGGCCGAGGCCGCCGGCTCGCTGGTGGACCGCTGCGGACGGCTGCCGATCGCGGTGTGCGCCTCGGCCGCCCGGCTCGCGCTGCGCCCGCACTGGTCGATCCGGCGGCTCGACCGCCAGCTCGCCGACGCCCACCATCGCCTCTCCGTGCTCGGCGACGACATCGACACCCCGATCCGCGCGGTGTTCGACGTCTCCTACGCCGCGCTGTCGGACGAGGAGGCGCGCATGTACCGGATGCTCGGCCTGCATCCCGGCCCGACGTTCGGTACCGGCGTTGCCGCCGCGGTCGCGGATGTCGACGAGGAACGGGCGGCCGAGTTGCTCGACGCCCTGGCGGGCGCGAGCCTCGTCCAGGAGGAGGGAGAGGAACGCTACCGCTTCCATGACCTACTCCGATTACACGCCGAGGCCAAGGCGGCCGAGACGGAGCCCGACCAGGTGCGGAGGGCCGCCGAACGGCGGATCGTGCACTGGTTCCTGAAGAAGGCGGCCGCCGCCGACCTCGTCGTCATCCCCGGACGCTGGCACCTTGGACCGATCTACGAGACCGTCCGCGGCGAACCCCGGGCCTTCGCCGACCCGGCGGCGGCCCTCGACTGGCTCGAGGCGGAACTGCCGAACCTGCGCGCGGTCCTGCGCCTCGCCGAGCAGCGCGGCATGCACGAACTGGTCTGGCAGCTCTGCGAGACGCTCTGGGGCCTGTTCTACTCGCGCAAGCACTACGCCGAGTGGCTGGACATCCACGAGACGGGAATCGCGGCCGCCCGCCGGGCGGGCGACGTCCGCGCCGAGGCGCGCATGGTGACCGCGCTCGCCCACGCCCACTACGAGCTGCACCACTTCACCGAGGCGGCGGACCTCTACCGGCGGGCGGCCGGGCTGCTCACCGGGGTGGATCACCCGCTCGGCGAGGCCGCCGCGCTCGAGGGCCTCGGCTCCACCTGCCTGGCGCTCGGCAGGCCGGACGAGGCGATCGACCACTTCGAGCGCTCCCGGGCGATCCATGAGCGGCTCGGCCGTCCCAGAGGCGTGGCGCGGATGCTGCGTCGGCTCGCCGAGGCCCACCTGCAGGCCGGCCGGGTCGACGAGGCGATCGACCTGATCAGCCGTTCCCGGGACGCGTTCGCCCGGCTCGGCGAGCCCTTGGAACAGACACGCATCCTCACCTGGCTCGGCCGGGCCCTGGTCGCGGCGGGCCGCGCCGCCGAGGCGCTGGAGCCGCTGCGGCGGGCCCGCGACACCGCCGTGGAGATCGGTGCCCGGCACGCGGGCGCCGAGGCGGCCATGCACCTCGCCGACGCGCTCGTGGCCACCGGCGATCCGGGTGCGGCGCACGCGGAGCTCACCCGGGCGCAGGAGATCTTCGTCGATCTCCGGTCGCCGCTCGCCGACCAGGTACGCCGACGGCTTGAGGAGCTGGGGCCGCCCGGGTGACGACGGCGCCGGGCGGCACGCCGTCGAGGGCGTCGAACGGCAGGCCCGCCCGGACCCACGCATGCACGACCGAGCCGAGCGTGGCCGGGTCCCCGGTGGCGAAGCGCCGCACCCGGCCGTGCCGTTCCCCGACCACGCAGCCGCCGCCGGTGTCGGGTGCGACCGCGACGAGGCAGCCCGGGTGGCGGATGAGCAGCGCCCGGACACGCGCCGCGGCCGGGCCTGCGGCGTCCGTGCCGACGACCACGTCGGCGATCTCCGCCCAGGGCGTCTCGTCGCTCGCGGCGACGAGGTGTTCGTCGACGACGCCGTCTTGGGGACCAGGCTGTCGGGCCGGGAGGAACACACGCGCCAGGTTCATCGCACGCCCACCCCGATCGGCCGCGGGTACGGGACGGGCTCGGCCACGGGCGGGGACTCGGGCTCGTCGAGGCCGAGCATCCGGTAGATCTCGCCGCGGATGATCGCGGCGGAGCGCCCGGGGACCGAGGTGAGCGACTCGCGCAGAGCGGCGACGTCTACGCCAGACCAAGCGGCCCCGGCCGAGGCGAGCTGCGCGGCGAGCGGGGCGTCCGGGTCGAGCCGCGGGGCCGTCTCGGCGAGGAGCGCGTACTGGGTGCCGGGGATCACCGCGTCGTCGCCCGGGGTCAGCAGGACCGGCAGGCCGAGCGCGGCGCCGTACCGGGTGACCGAGCACCGGTCGCCGACGACCACGTCGGCCGCGACGAGCGCGGCCCGCCAGCCCTCCTCGGGCGGCAGCACGAGCACGCCGGACCGGATCGCGTCGGCGAGCCAGGCCGCGACCTGGCGACGCCCGTGCCACACCCACACGTGCGGATGGAGGATCGCCACGACGCGGGCGCCCTCGTCGGCGAGCTCGGCCGCGAGCCTCCGGGGCAGCCCGGGCCACCGGGCGAACAGCGAGCCCGCGCCCCAGTGCGAGGTCACGACCACCAACCGCTGCCCCGCGCCGGCCCCGAGCGCGTCGCGGTAGGCGTCGCGGTACGGCCGGCTCGCGAGCAGGCGGTCGTAGCAGGGGTCACCGCCGACCACGGTGATCGGGACCGCCTCCGGGCAATCGCGGGCGAGCAGCTCGCGGTGCCGCTCGTGCGCCAGCACGATCGACGACGGGATGACCCGCCCGCGCACGACCAGGCCGCGCAGGCCGAGACCCTCCATCCGGCAGGGTGCGGCCGGGCCGTCCCCGGGCAGCCGCCGGGCGTGGATGGCCGGCCCCGCGCCGTGCGGGAACGTCATGATCGGGCCGTGGAGGTGCTCGAGCGACCCCTGGCCCGCCGCCAGGATCAGGTCGAAGCGCCGCTGGGTCGCCTGGCCCCACGGGATCATCAGCGCCCCGGTGTCCCGGAGGAACTCGTGCGCGCCCCGGGAGAAGATCGACGACGGGGGGACGGTGTAGACGACCTGGATGCGGTGGTCGCTCTCGATCAGCGGGACGATGTCCATCAGACGGGTGGCGGCGGTGAAGTAGTGCACCGCCACCAGGACGGTGCGCTCGATGTCGCGGGTGTTGCCGTACGCCGCCTCCAGGGAGAACGGGCCCGCGGCGATCTGTGCACAGGTCACGACGGCCTCCATGCTCGTCCGTGTGAGTCCGGTGGGATCGGGCCGAGCATGCGGGCGCACACCGGATGGTTCGCCCCCGGAAAACCGGGAGGTTCGCCGGATGGAGGGATTCGGTCGCAGGCCGGCGGGGCACTCTGCGGACATAAGTGAGTTCCCCTCGGGTCAGGGCCGTGCCGTGGGCGTCCCTCAGGCGGGTCGTGCGCGTGATATGGGGATCTGAGCTGCGGTGATTTCTGTCTGTGGCCGGTATGTGACTCGTTCGGCCGGGTCCGAGCTGACCTTCGAGTAAACCCCCTCGCTGCCCGCCGGGGAGGGGGATCTACCTCTCTAGAGATGTTTGCACGGGATGTGATCGCGTACGTACGCCGCGTTTCCCGTGATTCGACCGGAGCGCGGCCGCGTTTCTTGCGGCCGAAACGCTTTCTGGTGGCACGGAAATCCGCGTGCGATCCGATATGGGTGGCCGTCCGTAAATTAATCATATCGTATAACAAGGTTGTCTTGGATTTTTGTTCGCGAAGACGAGAAACTTTCGGTATCGGGAAATCCGGACATGGGAGTGTGTGGAACACCGGATGAGCGGGGTTCTTTTCCGGCTTCTCGCGCGGGGGCCGGGCCTCTGGCTCGAAGCCGGAGGCCGTGGCGAGAAGGCCGGTACGCCGAAGGAGCAATCTCTGCTGGCAATCTTGTTGCTGTCGCCGAACAAGGCGGTGTCCGTCGACAAGATCAGCGATCACGTTTGGGATGAGAGCCCGTGCCGCGCGAGCCGCGAAACCATCGAAAGGTACGTCACGAAGATTCGCGGCCGGCTGCGCGGGCTATTCGGTGACCGCGTGAAGATCATCGGCAAACAGGGCACGTACCGGCTGGAGACCGCCCCCGAGACGATCGACGTCCACCTATTCGACCTGCGACGGCGTGAGGCGATCGCAGCGGAGCGGCAGGGTTGTTTGGAACGTGCCATCAAGCTGTACCGGGAGGCGGAGGGCCTCTTCGACGGCGAACCGCTGTCGGGGTTCACCAGCGCCTGGGCCCGCGAGGTGAGGCAGGACCTCGAAGAGAAGTTCTTTCAGGTCCGCAAGAGGCGCACGGCGCTGCAGGTACGGCTGGGCCGGTACGACGAGGTGCTCGACGAGCTGGCCGATCTGGTGGAGCAGCGTCCGGACGATCACGTGCTGGTCGGGAACCTCATGACCGCCCTTGCCGCCACCGGCCGGAGAGCGGATGCACTCAAGGCCTACCGGCGGCATCGCGATCACCTGGTCGAGACCCAGGGCATCGAGCCGGACCGAAGCCTTCGTGAGCTGCAACGACGCATCCTTCAGGGGGATGGCGACGTGACCGGCGCCGGCCGCCGGAAGGTGCCCGGCCCGTGCCGGCTGCCCGCGGACATCCCCCACTTCGTGGGGAGGAAAGCGGAACTCGAACAGGTCGGCATCGTGCTCGCCGATCGGCCGGGCGGCGGAGTCGTGGTCATCGAGGGCATGCCGGGGGTCGGCAAGACCGCTCTCGCGGTGCACGCCGCGCACCGGCTCGCCGCGGACTACCCGGACGCGCAGCTCTACCTCGACCTGAAAGCCCACGATCGCACGTCCCCACCGCTCACCCCACGGGTCGCGATCACCCGGCTCCTGGCGATGCTCGGGGACACCCAGGCCCGGCCGTCGCTCTCGCTCGACGAGCTGTCCGCGCGGTGGCGGGCACGGATGGCGGATTCGCGTGCCCTGCTGGTGCTCGACGACGCCGCCGGCCTCGAGCAGGTGCGCCCGCTCCTGCCCGCCGACCCCGAGCACTGGGACGGGCTCGTCATCGTCACCACGCGCGACCGGGTCGAACCTCGCGGGGTACGGCGCATCCCCCTTGGCACGTTGGCCGCCGACGAGGTCGCGGAGATGTGGCACCACCTCACCGGTGAGCGCCTCGACCCTGCCCTGCGCCGGCGGCTGTGGTCAGGCTGCGCCGGGCTGCCCCTCGCCGTCGAGGCCCTCGCCCGCCGCGGTGGCGTGCCGGGAGGAGACCCACACCGACCGATCCGGGAGGTCTGCGAAGCCGTGGAACGCTCCTACCGGCGGCTCACCCCCGAGCGACAACGGGCCTTCCGCCGCCTCGGGCTGCTCCCCGGCGACGACACGGCCATGGACGTGGCGACCCAGGTCATCGATCCGACTGCGCAGGACCCTCGTGCAGAGATCGCCGCGCTGGCCCGCAGCCACCTGGTCGACCTTGCCGGCGAAGGCGCCACCGAGAGAGTCCGCCTCCATCCCCTGATCCGCGCCGCCGCGGCCGAGCTCGCCCGAAACACCGAGACCACAGGCGACATCCGAGCCCTCGGCAGCCGCGTGCTCCGCCACTACCTGCGAACCGCCGAGGCCGACGACGGCGCGCTGTTTCCCCATCGGTGGCGGATGATCTCGCTTTCGGACCGCGAAAGGTTCACCCGGCCGACCGTCGCCGACGCATTCGCGTGGTTCGAGGCCGAGTGGCGCACCATCCTCAGCCTGGCCAAGTACGCGGCCGAGCACGAGTGGCAGGCCGAGTGCGCCGATCTCATGCACCTGGTGGCCGAGTACCTCGACTTCCGGGGCCGCCACGCCGAGGCCGCCGAGGGGCACGAGCGGGCCGTACGCGCCTGCCGTGACATCGGCGACCGGCTTGGACGGGCCCGGGCCCTGCTCGACCTCGCGTTCGCTCGGTTCCGCACCGCGAACTGCGAGGAAGCGGTGAATCACCTGTGGGCGGCGCAGCGCATCTTCTCAGCGGAGAGACGTCCGCGGGAGATCGGCAGGTGCCTGGAGCTTCACGGGCTCGTTCGCTGGTCGCAGGAAGAGCACAGGCGGGCGCTGGCGCTGTTCGAGGATGCGGAGGAGTACTACCGGAAGGCGGGCGACCGGAAAGGGGTCGCGGACACCCTCCGGCACAAGGGGATGGCGAAGTGGAGCACCGGCCGGTACCCCGACGCGGAGCGGCTCTTCGACGAAGCCCTTGGCATCTATCGCGAACTCGGTGATCGCATCGGCGAGATGAAGGCGCTCACCGGCAAGGGGCATGTGGCGCAACACATGGCGCGCCATCGGGACGCCGACAGGCTGTTCCGCGAATCGTCGGCGATCTATCGGGAGCTCACCGGCGAGGAGAACCACGCCATCCTCGATCACAACCAGGGAGACCTGCACAAGTACAAGCGGCGGTACGAGACCGCGCTGGAGTGCTACGAACGGGCCCTTTGCTCGTACCGGAGCGCAGGCAACCGCCGGTACGAGGCGGAGGTACTCAACGCGATAGGCGAAGCCTGTTTGGGCCTGGGACGAACGAACGAGGCGCTTGAGCATTTCAAGCGGGCGCAGCGTCTGGCGGAGGAGATCTCCTGTCGCTCGCAGCTCGCCAGAGCGCTGGTCGGACTGGCCGATATCGACCGCGAGCTGGGAAGGCACGAGGACGCCACGCGTCTGTACATGGACGCCCACAATCTCGCCAGGACGATCGACGACCTCCGGCAGCTGGCCTTGATCATCGACCGTCTTGCCCACGTACGGCTGGACGAAGACCACCGGGACGAGGCGCGGTGGCTGTGGTGGGAGGCTCGCTATCTCTACCGGCAAATCGGCCTGCACGCTTTCGCCGAGGAGATCGACCTCAAGCTCAAGATGCTGGGCGACCGCGCGTTCGACGACAAGTAGCCCTGAACGAATACGGCGCCGGACATGACGGGTGCCGCCCGTCCGCGGTGACGCCGGTGGCCGGGCGGCGCCCGTCCGGCCACCGGCTGCGGTGACGGACACGGGTGTGGTGGTGGACTTCCCGGGATTCACGCGGTGAATCCATGCGCTCGCACACGGTGAGATATGGCCGGGCAATGTCCGTCCGGTACGGGCCGGCGGGTGGGGGAGGGAAAGGGTTACGAATGGTGCACGATTCCTGAACGTCCCATGCCGGAGGTTGGTGCGGGATTCGCCGCCGCGGCGTACGGGCGCAGGGGAGGGATCGAGCCAGATCGAACCGGGTCCCGGCGGTACGACAGGCGATCGGCAAGATCATTGAATGGCCGCGACCGCGGCACGGGCGGGCGCCCGTGGGGCCCGCCTGTGTTAGCCATCCGTGTCGTATTCGGTCTCCGGGCCACCGGGGAACGCAATAACCTGGTTGACATGCCAAATCGGGGAAAAGGTCCGGCTTGGGGTGGGTCAACGGTGGTGATGCGCCTGTTGGGGGCGGGCGCGGTCGCGGGGCTGCTCGTCGCAGGCCTCGCGTTCCCTGCCGTTGGTGGTGCCGGACTGGGCGTCCGGACCGTCGCTGACGAGCTCAACCTCAAACCGGAGGAGCTGAAGGAACCGCCGCTCGCGGAGAAGACGACCGTCCTCGACTCCACGGGCAAGCCGATCGCGCAGTTCTACGAGCAGTACCGCGAGGTCATCCCGCTCAGCGAGGTCTCGGACATCATGAAGACCGCGATCGTCGCGATCGAGGACGAGCGGTTCTACGAGCACGGCGCGATCGACATCGAGGGCACCCTCCGTGCCGCGATCAGGAACATCACGTCCGGCGGCGTGAGCGAGGGTGGCTCCGGCATCACCCAGCAGCTCGTCAAGCAGATTCTGCTCAACCAGGCCGAGACCCTGGAGGAGAAGAACAAGGCGGTCGAGGCCAGCATCTCGCGCAAGCTCAACGAGCTGCGCTACGCGATGGCGATCGAGCAGAAGTACACCAAGGACCAGATCCTCGAGAAGTACCTCAACATCGCCTACTTCGGCGCGGGCGCCAACGGCATCGAGGCGGCGGCCAAGCGGTTCTTCGGCAAGCGGGCGAAGGACCTCAACCTGGTGGAGGCGGCCACGCTGGCGGGAGCCGTACAGGACCCCAACCGCACCGACCCGGCGCTGGGCAAGAAGAACCGGGACCGCCTGCTGGCGCGGCGTAACGTCGTGCTCGACAAGATGGCCAAGCTCGGCAAGATCACCCCGGAGGAGGCCGAGAAGGCGAAGAAGCAGAAGCTCGGGTACAAGGGCACCCCGCTGCCCGGCGGTTGCGGCGCGAGCAAGTACCCGTACTTCTGCCTCTACGTCCGGTACGAGATCCTCAACAACCCGATCTTCGGCAAGACCCGCAAGGCGCGGGAGCGCCTGCTCAACCGCGGCGGGCTCACGATCAAGACCACGATCGACCCGAAGATGCAGGCGGCCGCCGAGAAGGTGATCCGCAAGTACGTGTACCCCACGGACAAGCCGGTCGCCGCCCAGGCGCTCGTCGAGCCGGGCACGGGTGCGATCAAGGCGATGGCGGCGAGCCGTAAGTACGGCACGAACAAGCGGAAGAACGAGATCTCCTACAACCTCGTCGCCGACGCGGCGCACGGTGGGGGCATCGGCTTCCAGAACGGCTCCACGAACAAGGTCTTCGCGCTGATCACAGCCCTGAAGAAGGGCATGAAGATCAACGACGGCATCACCGTCGGCGCCTCCTACAGCGCGCCCGGCTACTACGCGTTCAAGAACTGCAAGGGCAACAACGTCGGCGAGCCGAGCCACGTGGTCACCAACGCCGACGGCGGCGGCGCCGGGTTCTACTCGCTGCAGACCGGAACCTGGGCGTCGTCGAACACCTTCTTCATGGCGCTCGAGCAGCGGGTCGGCCTCTGCGACACGATCAAGACCGCCAAGTCACTCGGCCTGAAGCGGGCCGACGGCCAGCCGCTCACCGAGTACTCGACGTTCGTCCTCGGCACGAACGAGACCGACCCGGTGACCGTGGCGAGCGCGTACGCGGCGATCGCCGCGCGCGGCAAGTACTGCCAGCCCATGGCGATCACCGAGATCATCGACCGGTACGGCAAGAGCACCAAGTACCGGCCCAAGTGCCGGCAGGCGCTCGACCCCGAGGTCGCCGACGCCGCCACCCACATCCTCGAAGGCGTGTTCACCAGGGGCACGATGCGGGGTGTGGGCGGCATCGGGCGGCCCGCGGCCGGGAAGACCGGCACCACCGACGCGTACGCCACCGCGTGGTTCGCCGGCTTCACCCCGAACCTCGCCGGCGCGGTGAGCATCGGGGACCCGCGCGGCGCGAACGTGCACCGGCTGAGCAACGTCACCATCGGCGGGAAGTACTACCCGGCGGTGTTCGGCGCCTCCATTCCGGGCCCGATCTGGAAGGAGACCTTCATCGAGGCGCTCAAGGGCGTGCCTGCCGAGGACTTCGTCCCGATCAACTCGGCCCGCTTCGGCGGCTGCAGCACGAGCTGCCAGCCGGTGAAGCGGGAGAAGGACGACGAGGACGGCGACCGCGGCGACGAGGAGTTCCGTGACGACCGCGGGCCCGGCGGCGGTCCGTTCGGCCGCCCGGGAGGCGGCGGCTTCGGCCGAGGCCGCGGCGGCTTCGGCGACGACTGACCTCGTCGCAGACGCGGTGCCACAGCGGCTGACGACGTTCTCTCACCGGCCTCCCGTCCGGGGAGGCCGGTGAACGCTTTCTAACGCGCCGCGGCCCCGGTCCGTTCGCACAGCCGCGCGAGGCGGCGCAGGGACAGCCGCAGGAAGGCGGTGAACACCGGCCCGGCCACCGGCAGGCCGAGGCGGCCCAGCGGGCCGAACGGCGGCTCGAGGTGCTCCTCCCACCGGACCGTCGCGCCGCCGCCGGGGCCGGGCCGTACCCGGAAGGCACCGGTGCCGCGCACCACGCGCCCGGTGTGCCGCACCTCGACCGTGTGCGGCGGCTCCCACCGCGTGATCTCCATCGTGTCGTGGAAGCCCACCGGCCCGATCCCGGTGAACGCGGTGATCCCGCTCCCCGCGCCGCGCCCGTCCCCGTGCGTCACCCGCGCCCGGGTCAGCAGCATCCACTCGTGCTGCCGCTCCCAGTCGGCGAGCACGGCGAAGACCCGCTCCGGGCTCGCCGCGACCTCCATCGTCTCCGTCAGCTCGATCATGCCCTGGCCACTTCCCCGCCGCGCCCGCGGCAGGCGTCTCACAGCAGCCGGAGCTGCACCTGCCGGGGCTTGGCGCGGCGCGGTACGGCATCGCCGACGACGCGGTACGCCGAGGCGTCGAGGTCGGCCAGGAACGGGGACGGCCCGGTCGCGCGGGTGACCCCCTGCCGGGTGCGCTCGGCGGCGTGGCTGACGTAGAGGTGGCGCTCGGCCCGGGTCATGCCGACGAACAGCAGGCGGCGCTCCTCCCGCACGTGCTCGGGGTCGAGCTCCTCCGGCCGGGTGCCGGGCGGGCGCAGCGGCAGCAGGCCGTCCTCGCAGCCGACGAGGAACACCACCGGGAACTCCAGGCCCTTGGAGGCGTGCAGGGTGAGCAGCGAGATCCGGTCGGCCCGCGGATCCCAGGTGTCCACCTCGACGCCGAGCGCCAGCTCGGTGCGGAACCGCTCCAGGTCGTCGCCGCACCGCTCGGCGAGCGGCTTGAGCAGCTCCACCGCGGTGTGGATCTGCTCGGGGGTGAGCCGGTCGGGCGGCGTCTCCCCGTCCTCGGCCTCGTCGGCGGCGTCCGCGGGCAGCCGTTCCAGCAGGGCGTCGGCGGCGAGCCGTACCCGGCGCAGCACCGGCATGCGCTCGTCCGGGTTGGCCCCGGCGGGCGCGTACGCCAGCTCGGCGAGGATCTCCGCCACTCCGGGCCGGTCGGCGAGCCGGTCGTGGGAGCGCTTCTGGAACGGCAGGCCGGCGTTGGTGAGCGCGGCCATCACCGCCCGGGCCTGCCGCTCGGTCCGGTACAGCACGGCGAAGTCGGAGAACCCGAGGCCGCTCGCCCCGTCCGAGTCGACCCGGCCGCTGTCGAACGCGTGGAACGACGCCCCGCCGATGAGCTGCTCGATCGTGCGGGCCACGAACGACGCCTCGGCCTGCTCGGTGGCGGCCCGGTGCACGGTCACCGGGGCGTCGCCGCGGTCGCCCGACGGGTGCAGCTCGCGGTCCGGCACGAGCGTGGTCGGCGCGATCACCTGCAGCGCGGCGGTGAGGATCGGCGCGGCCGAGCGGTAGTTGCGGGTGAGCCGCACCTCGCGGGCGGCAGGGAAGTCCTGCCGGAACCGCAGGAAGAACCCGACGTCGGCGCCGCGGAACCGGTAGATAGCCTGGTCGGGGTCGCCGATCGCGGTGAGGTTGCCGTCCGGCGGGGCGAGCAGCCGCAGCAGCCGGTACTGCGTCTCGTCCACGTCCTGGTACTCGTCGACCGAGATCCACCGGTACCGGTCGCGGTAGGCGGCGACGAGCCCTTCGTCGGCCTCGAGCAGGGCGACCGGCAGCGCGATCAGGTCGTCGAAGTCCACCAGGTCGAGGCGGCGAAGCGCCTTGGTGTACCGCTCGGCGAGGTCGGCGATCTCGGCGTCCGTGCCCTCGGCCGCCCCGCCGGTGCGCCGCCACGCCGAGATCGCGGGCAGCAGGCGGCGGGCCGACCGCTCGTCGCCGGTGAGCTCGGCCGCCACGGCGAGCCGGGCCGCCTCGTCCGCGATGCCGAACCGCGGCCCGAGGCCCGCCCGCTCGTGCTGCTCGCGCAGGATGCGCAGGCCGAGCGAGTGGAAGGTGGCGGTGGTGATCCGCGGCGCGTGCCCGGGGGCGAGCGCGGCGAGCCGCTCGGCCATCTCCTCGGCGGCCCGCCGGGTGAACGTGATCGCCAGGCACTGCTCGGCCGGTACGCCGCAGGCGGTGACGAGGTGGGCGATCCGGTGGGTGAGCGTGCGCGTCTTGCCGGTTCCCGGCCCGGCGATGATGAGCAGCGGCCCTTCGGTGATCTCGGCCGCGGCCCGCTGGTCCGGGTCGAGCCGGTCGAGCAGCGACCCGGTGGCCGGTACGGCCGGCCGTACCGTGGGCGTCTCCGCGGCGGCCTGCGGTGCCTCCGCCGCCGGGGCCTCGTTCTCCGCCGGGGCGGCCTTGGCCGTACGGCGCCGCTTGGCGGCCGGGGCGGGCGCGGGCGCCGCGACCGGCAGGTCGTCGAATAACGACGGCGTGGCCACCGGGTTGGCACGCTCCAGCTCGCCGGGCTCGAACAGCCGGATCACGCCGTACTCGCCGTCGTACCCGGCCTCGCGGATCACCTGGCCGCGGCGCAGCCGCCGCAGCGCCTCGGCGAGCAGCGGCGAGTGCGGCTCGACCTCGTCGACCGGCACCTCGCGCAGGATCGCCAGCTCCGGCCCGAGCGCCGCGGTGAGTTTGTCGATCTCGGTGGCGACCCGCTTGCTCTTCGGCCCCACCCCGAGGATCTCGCCCATGATCTCCGGCAGCGGCACGAGGCTCTCGAACCCGGCCGCGCCCTCCGGCCGGAAGCCCTCGGGCCGGTCGGCGAGGTCCTCCACCCGGCTGAGCACGCCGACCGTGAGCGGCTTGCCGCACTCCGGGCACCGCCCGCCGACGGCGCGGGTCTCCCGCGGCTCCATCCGCACCCCGCACTTGCGGTGCCCGTCGACGTGGTACTTGCCCTCCTCCGGGAAGAACTCGAGCGTGCCGACGTGCCCCTCGCCGGTGCGCAGCGCGTCCCGCACCGCGAAGTAGTCGAGGCCGGTGTCGAAGACGGTGGCCTCGCGGCCGAGGATCGGCGGCGAGTGCGCGTCCGAGTTGCTGACCAGCCGGTAGCGGTCGAGCGCGGACACCCGCCAGTTCATCGCCGGGTCGCTGGACAGGCCGGTCTCCAGCGCGAAGATGTGGTCGGCGAGGTCGACGTAGCACTCCTCGATCGCGTCGAACCCGGACTTCGAGCCGAACACCGCGAACCACGGCGTCCACACGTGCGCCGGGATCAGGTACGACCCCTCGCCGGACTCCAGGGTGATCTCCAGCAGGTCCCGGGAGTCGAGCCCGAGGATCGGCCGCCCGTCCGACCCCAGGTTGCCGATCCGGCCCAGCCGGGCGTTGAACCGCTCGGCCTCCTCGAACCCCGGCACGTAGATCAGGTGGTGGATCTTGCGCGTGCGGTCCCCGCGCTTGTAGATCGTCGAGATCTCGACCGAGAGCATGAACCGGACCGGCTCGTTCGCGAGCCGCGGCGGCAGTTTGCGTGCGATTTCGCGGTCGAGGTCGTCGCGCAGCCGGAACAGGCCCGGCTCGGCGGGGACGAGCGTCTCGCGCAGGTGGTCGAACCACGCCGGGTGCGTGAAGTCGCCGGTGCCGACGAGCGTTACGCCCTTGCGCCGCGCCCACCAGGTGAGATGTTCCAGATCGCAGTCCTTGCTGCAGGCCCTGGAGTATTTCGAATGAATATGCAGGTCGGCGATGAAACGCACCCGCGAGATTGTGCCACAGCCGGATCAACCCGCGCGGCCGAATGATTACCCCGCGATATCCGCCGAGGCCGGGCCGTACGGCGAGCCGCGTCAGCCCCCGCCGTACGCGGTGCGCAGCCGTACGAACCAGGCCTGCGAGACGAGCCGGCGCTCCTCCAGCCGGTCGCCGACCCGCTCGAACAACGTCACCCGCTCGTGCCCGCCCGGCCCGATCGGCTGCACGAGCCGCCCGCCGGGGCGAAGCTGCTCGACCAGCGGCGGAGGGACGGCGGGGTAGGCGGCCGACACGATGATCGCGTCGTACGGCGCGCGGTCCGGCACCCCGGCGCTGCCGTCGCCGACCCGCGACTCGACGTTGCGGACGCCCTGCCGGTCGAGGGCGCGCCGCGCCTGCTCGGCCAGGTCGGGCCAGATGTCGATGGTG
This sequence comes from Thermopolyspora flexuosa, assembly GCF_006716785.1. Taxonomy (NCBI): domain Bacteria; kingdom Bacillati; phylum Actinomycetota; class Actinomycetes; order Streptosporangiales; family Streptosporangiaceae; genus Thermopolyspora; species Thermopolyspora flexuosa. Next base: position 411,880 of record NZ_VFPQ01000002.1, read on the forward strand.
ACCACGTCGGCGGCGAGGGCGGCGAGCAGCGCGGTCTGGAAACCCAGCCCGGTGCCGACCTCCAGCACGTGCTCGGTGCCAGTGAGCTCCAGGCTCTCGATCATCGCCGCGGAGAGCGACGGCTGGGTGGTCACCTGGCCGTGCCCGATCGGGATCGGCTGGTCGCGGTAGGCGAGCGAAACGCCCGAATCCGGAACGAACTCGGCGCGGGGGATCGTCCGGATCGCCTGCAGCAGGCGCTCGTCGGTGACCCCGGCCTGCCGTACCGTCTCGGCCAGGTCCTCGGGGGCGAGGGCGAAGCCCATGCTCGGGTCACCCGGCCCGCAGCGCGAGCATGCCGTCGGCGCCGAGGCCGACCCGGGAGCCCAGCCGCCGCCCGGTGCGGTCGAGCATCGCCGCGAGCCACTCGGCGTCCCCGCGCCCGGCCCGCTCCAGGCGCATCCGCCGGGCGCGCAGCGGCACCATCCGCAGCCGGGCTGGCGCTTCGTCGCCGAGCGTGACCAGGTAGAGCAGCCGCAACTCGTCCCGGTACTCCTCGTAGCCCGGGATGCCCTCGTAGTCGTCGATGAGGTCGCCGCAGCCGTACAGCACCAGCCCGTTCCGGTACCGCTCGATCGGGCGCGGATGGTGCGAGGAGTGCCCGTGCACCACGTCCACCCCCGAGTCGATCAGGATGTGGGCGAACTGGATGTGGTCGCGGGGCACCTCGTACCCCCAGTTCGACCCCCAGTGCACGGACGCGACCACTGTGTCGCCTGCGTCGCCCGGCCGCTTCGCCCGCCGTACCCGCTCGCCGACCTCCGCCGCCCGCCCCGGCGACGGCGCCGGCACATAGGCGACACCGGGCCGCCCCGGCCTCGCCGCCCAGCCCGGCGGGATGCCGCTCGACGGCATGCCGAACGCGAACACCAGCACCCGCCGCCCCGCACCGGCCTCCACGATCGCGGGCCGCCAGGCCTCCTCCTCGTCGCGCCCCGCCCCGGCCGCCCGCACCCCCGCGCCCGCCAGCACGTCGAGCGTCTCCACCAGCCCACGCTCGCCGAAGTCGAGCACGTGGTTGTTCGCCAGCACGCACACATCCGGCCGCGCCGCCAACAGGCCAGGCAGATTCTCCGGGTTCATCCGATAGTGCACGCTCTTGTCGGGCGCGAAGTCGCCGCTGCGCGTGACCCCGGTCTCCAGGTTCACCACCCACACATCCGGCGCCGCCTCCCGCAGCACCCGCAACGCGTCGCCCCACGGCCAGTCGAAGCCCACCGGCTGTGGAATCGCGCCGCTCGCCTCCTCGGCCAGCATCACGTACTCGCGCGCGTCCCCGACGTACGGCTCGCACAGTTCCGGATCCCCCGGATGCGGCAGGATCTGATCAACCCCCCGGCCGAGCATGACGTCGCCGCCGAGGGCCAGTGTCAGCAGGTCAGACCCCATGTCGTCACCCAGAGACGATCACTTGCGGACGTTTTCCCGACCACGGACGCGCCGAGGCCGCCACTCACCACCGCTGCCCGGCATGAGCGGGCCTTACACCGGCAGCACGGCACCCGCCGCCGCCACGCGACCCGGGGGTCGTCGAACCACGGCCGATCACCACACCGGCACCGATCGATCATTTCAGGGGGCCGCGCGGACCGCCTTGACCGACTTCGACACCGCCAGAGCCGAGCACCTCGCGTAACCGTTGCCACCCGGACCGTTGACGCCGTCGGCTATCCTGAGTCGCGGGCGTATGACCGCCGGATGACTTCCGGCTAGCCGACGTCCTCGGCGAAAAGCTGTCATAGACGCGCAGGACGGTAACTTCGTCGCCGAGGGCGGGGATGGCTTTGTATCCTTGCCCACGAGGGGCGTTAGCTCAATGGTAGAGCTGCAGACTTTTAATCTGTAGGTTCAGGGTTCGAGCCCCTGGCGCCCCACCACTTCCGACCAGCGCATCCCTTGATCAAACCCCGGGATGCGCCTGCCCTTTTCCGGGTGCCGACACCGGTGTCCGACCGTTGCGTCCCAGGACGGCGGCCCGATGGAGACGGGACACGACCAGGGCGTGTTGCCGACCGGACGACGGTCGCCGGGCCGTCCCGCGGCCGAATAAACCGCCCGCCCGTGCACGGCATTTGATCCAAGCCGTGGGCAGGATCCGCCGTCAGGGTACCCGTCGTCCGCGCGGGCCGGCGGATTCAGCGGGAGGGGCCGGCAGGGGTTCCATCGGCCGAGTCGGTCCGCCTGCCATGCCGTCCGGGGCGGGCCGGACGCGAGGACGTCAGCGTTTGTACATGATCACCCGGCTCGGCGCGGGTACGGCGACGACCCGCCAGCCGCGGCGCCGGTAGAGCCCCATCGCGGCGTGCGCGGCCGGATGGGTCGACAGCCAGTAGGGGCCGCCCTCGGCCGCGGCGAGGACGGTGTCGTGCAGGGCGAGGCCGAGCCTTATGCCGCACAGCTCCGGGGTGACGGCGAGTTCCTTGAGGGTGAAGTCGTCACCCGCGGGGCGCGCGGCACACCGGGCCAGCGCCGAGCACCGGAGCCCGTAGGCGAAGCCGTACACCTCGTCGCGGCACAGCGCGAGGGCGAGGACGAAGCCGGGCCGCCCGCTGTCGGCGAGCACGCGCGCGGCGACGCTCCTCGCCAGCGGGTACGGCTCGCACCACGGCGGGCGGGTGAAGCACCGTCCGCCCACGTCGGCGATCGACGCGAGATAACACGACAGGTCCGCGGCCGGGACGAGCCGGATCTCGGCGCCCGCCCGCCCGGCCGAACCGGCCGAAGCGGCTGAAGCGGCCGAGGTGGCCGAAGCCGCTCGCGGATGGGCGGGCGCCGTGGTCATCGGGTCACGCGCCCTTGGCCGCGTTGTACCGGGCGATCACGTCGTTCCAGTTGATCAGGTCCCAGAGCTTCTCGACGTAGTCCGGGCGCACGTTGCGGTACTGCAGGTAGTAGGCGTGCTCCCAGGCGTCGAAGACCAGCAGCGGCGTGGTGTTCATGCCGACGTTGCCGTGGTGGTCGTAGACCTGCTCGACCACGAGCCGGCGGCCGAGCGGCTCCCAGGCGAGCACGCCCCAGCCGGAGCCCTGCACCGTCACGGTCGCGGTGGTGAGCTGCTTCTTGAACGCCTCGAAGGAGCCGAAGTGCTCGTCGATGGCGTCGGCGAACTCGCCGTCGGGACGGTCGCCCCCGTCGGGGGAGAGGTTCTGCCAGAAGATCGAGTGCAGCACGTGGCCGGACAGGTTGAACGCGAAGGTCTTCTCCAGCCCCACGAGGCCGCCGAACTCGCCCTTCTCCCGCGCCTCGGCGAGCTTCTCCAGGGTGTCGTTGGCGCCCTTGACGTAGGCGGCGTGGTGCTTGGCGTGGTGCAGCTCCAGGATCTCCCCGCTGATGGCGGGCTCCAGGGCCGCGTAGTCGTAGGGCATGTCGGGCAGCGTGTACTGACCCACAGCTACTCCTCATCGGCAGTTGCAAGTATTTTGCAACAACGGTACTACCGCAACAGTGGGCCGGACAGGCTTGACCGCGCATCCGGCCGGACCTAATTTGCGAATAGTTTGCAGATGAAAGTTACTTGCGAAGAGATTCAGTGATCATGAGGCGGTTGGTCCTGCTGCTGGTGTCCGTGCTCGTCGTGGCGGGCTGCGGCAGCCGCCCCGCGACGCATCAGGCGGCCGCCGACCGATCCGGCGCGCAACATCCGGGCTTCCCGGTCACGATCGAGAACTGCGGCCGGACCTACACCTTCGACAAGCCTCCGACCAAGGTCGTCACCGGCTACCACCCCGCCCTGGAGACCCTGATCGCGCTCGGCCTGCAGGACCGCGTCGCCGGCCGTACCAACTTCTCCGAAAGCGCGTTCCTGCCGGGGCAGAAGGAGCACTACGACAAGATCCCGGAGATCTCTCCGACGATCATGCTGCCGCAGAAGGAGATCATGCTCTCCCAGGGCGCGGACCTCGTGATCGACAACTCCCCCGCCAGCTTCGACCCGGCGGGCGGGTACGCCACGATCGACGAGCTCGCCGCGGCCGGAACCCCCGTCTACCTGCTCGGCAACTGGTGCGACCCGGAGAGCCAGCTCGAATTCGACATCGAGCAGATCTTCACCGACCTGCGCAACCTCGGCGCGATCTTCGGCGTGCCCGACCGGGCCGAGAAGCTCATCACCGAGCTGCGTGCCCAGCTCGACGACGCGACCAGGCGGGTCGCCGACCGGCCCAAGGTCAGGGTCCTCGCCACCGACGGCGGCAAGGGCCCGGTCAACGCGTACGGCGGTACCGGCCTCACCAACGAGTTGATCAGGCTCGCCGGCGGCGAGAACGTGCTCGCCGACGTGCGGGCCGACTACACGGAGGTGAGCGCCGAGAAGATCGCCGCCACCGACCCGGAGGCACTGATCGTCAGCGAGTACGCCACGCTGCGCGGTGAGCCCATGCCCACCGCGCCGCAGAAGGCCGCGGACACCTTCGCGATCGCCAGGAACAGCACCGCCGCCAAGGAACGGCGCTACCTGCCCCTGCCCGTCGCGGCCCAGCACCCCGGCTACCGCAACGTCCTGGCCGTCATCGAGATCGCCAAGTTCCTGCACCCCGAAGCGTTCTCCTGATGAGCCAGGCGAGAGCACTGCGGCCGGCCCTCGCGGCCCGCGCCTCCGGCCGGCTTTGGGTGATCAACATCGCGCTCGGCCTCGCCGCCGTCGCCTCGACGCTGCTCGCGGTGAGCATCGGCGCGGTGCAGGTGAGCCCGGCACAGGTGTGGGGCATCGTCGCCGACCGGCTCGCGCCCGGCACGGTGGCGGCCGACTGGACGGCCGCGCAGGCCCAGATCGTCTGGGAGTTCCGCCTGCCCCGAGCCCTGCTCGCGCTGCTCGTGGGGGCCGGGCTGGCGGTGGTCGGCGCGGTGCTGCAGGCGCTGGTGCGCAACCCGCTCGCGGACCCGTTCCTGCTCGGCGTCTCCTCCGGCGCGTCGCTGGGGGCGGTGCTCGTCTTCATCCTCGGCACGTCCGCGCTCGGCGGGCTGTCGCTGTCGATGGCCGCGTTCCTCGGCGCGCTGCTCGCCATGGCGCTCGTCTACCTGCTGGCGCAGCGGTCGGGCCGGATCACCCCGGCCCGCCTCGTGCTCGCCGGGGTCGCCCTGGCGTACCTGTTCCAGGCGCTGTACAGCTTCGTGCTGCAGCGGGCGCAGAGCGGCCGGGCCGCCCAGCAGGTGCTGTTCTGGCTCATGGGCAGCCTCGGCGGGGCCCGCTGGGAGACGCTGCCGATCCCTGCGGTCGTGCTCCTCGCCGGCCTGCTCTACCTGCTCGTGCAGCATCGCCCGCTCAACGCGCTGAGCGCCGGCGAGGACACCGCGATCTCCCTCGGCGTCGGCGTCGCCTCGCTGCGCGTTCGGCTCTTCGTGCTCACCTCGCTGCTCGTCGGCGTCATGGTCGCCGTCACCGGCGCCATCGCCTTCGTCGGCCTCATCGTCCCGCACGCCGCGCGGCTGCTCGTCGGCGCCGACCACCGCCGGGTCCTGCCGGTCTCCGCCCTGCTCGGCGCGGTCTTCCTGCAACTCGTCGACGTCGCGGCCCGGACCATCGCCGCCCCGCAGGAGCTCGCCCTGAGCATCGTCACCGCCGTCTTCGGCGTGCCGTTCTTCCTCTGGCTGCTGCGGAGGCGCGGATGACCCTGCGGATCAACGGCGTGAGCCTGCGCATCGACCGGCGCCTCATCGTCCAGGACGCCGACCTCGAGGTCGGCCCCGGCGAGTTCGTCGGCCTGCTCGGCCCGAACGGCTGCGGCAAGTCCACCCTGCTCCGCAGCGCCTACCGCGCCCTGCGCCCCGCCGCCGGCCTCATCACGGTCGAGGGCGACGACCTGGTACGGCTGTCGCCGCGCGAGTCGGCGAGGCGCACGGCCGTGGTCGCCCAGGAGACCCCGGCCGAGCTCGCCTTCACCGTGGCCGAGATCGTGGCGATGGGCCGTACCCCGCACAAACGCCCCCTCGACCGCACCACCGAGGAGGACGAGCTCATCTGCGCCCAGGCCCTCGAACGCGTCGGCGCCTCCCACCTCGCCGGCCGCGAATTCGCCACGCTGTCCGGCGGGGAGAAGCAGCGGGTGCTCATCGCCCGCGCCCTCGCCCAGCAGAGCCGCCTGCTCCTGCTCGACGAGCCCACCAACCACCTCGACATCCGCCACCAGCTGGAGATCCTCCGCCTCGTGCGCGACCTCGGCGTCAGCACCCTCGCCGCGCTGCACGACCTCAACCAGGCCGCCGAGCACTGCGACCGCCTCTACCTCATGGACGGCGGCCGCATCGTGGCCGGCGGCACCCCGGAGGAGGTCCTCACCCCCGAACGCATCTCCCAGGTGTACGGCGTGCGCGCCGTACCCCGCACCCAGCTCGCCTTCGAGCTCAAGGAGGAGCCGTGATCACCCGGCTGCTGAGCCTGTCGCCCGCGGTCCGGCCACGCCTGGCGGCGCTGGTCGTCCTGCTGATCACGATCACCGCGACCTACGTCGGCCAGGGTGTGCTGGTCGCCCAGTCGCTCGCCCGGATCTTCGCCGGACGGCCGGTCTCCTCGATCGTCTGGTTCCTCGCCGGCATCGCCGCCCTGCAGCTCGTGCGCAGCGCGGCGCTGGCCGTACGGGAGAGCGTGGCGCTGCGCGCCTCCGGCGCCGTCAAGGCCGAGCTGCGCCGCCGCCTCACCGCCAAGCTGCTGCTGCTGGGGCCGGGCTGGACGCAGCGCGGCCGGACCGGCTCCACCCAGACCTCGCTCGTCGACGGCATCGAAACCGTGGACGCCTACATCGGCAGGTTCCTGCCGCAGACGATCGCCTCGCTGCTCGGCGCGGTCGGGGTCACCTCGTTCCTGTTCGTGCTCGATCCGATCATCGGCGTGGCCGTGCTGGCGTGCGCGGTGCTGATGGCGGTGCTGCCGCTGGCGTCGAACCGGGTGCTCAAGGACCGCAACGACGCCTGGCTGCGCGGCTACCGGGGCCTGTACGCCGAGAACCTGGACGCGTTGCAGGGCATGGCCACGCTCAAGGCGTTCAACGCCAGCGGCCGGCGCGGCCGGGAGCTCGCCGCGTTCGCCGAGCGGTTCTGCCGTGACTCGATCCGGCTGATGGCGATCGTCGTGGCCTACGTGGGCGGCATGGCGTTCGTCATCGGCCTGGGGACCGCCGTGGCGCTCGGCGTGGGCGCGATGCGGCTGGTCGCGGGCGAGCTGAGCGCGACCGAGCTGCTGCTGATCCTCATGCTCACCGCCGAGTGCTTCCGGCCGTTGAAGGAGCTGGAGTCCGCCTACCACTCCAGCTACAACGCCGTCCCCGCGCTGACCGCGATCTTCGAGGTGCTGGACGCCCCGGCACCGGCTCAGGGCTCGGGGACCGCCTCCCGCCACGACGTCGGCTTCCACGACGTCACCTTCACCTACCGGGACCGGGACCGGCCCGCCCTCGACGGGTTCACGCTGCGGGTCGCCCCCGGCGAGCGCGTCGCGCTCGTCGGCCGCTCCGGCGCGGGCAAGACCACCGTCGCCGCCCTGCTGCTGCGCTTCTTCGACCCCCAGCAGGGGCGGATCACGATCGGCGGCACCGACATCAGGGACCTGCCGCTCGACGAGCTGCGCTCGCTCATCGCCGTGGTGTCGCAGGACACCTACCTCTTCCACGGCACGGTACGGCACAACCTCACGCTGGCCAGGCCGGACGCCACCGACGCCGAGCTCGAGGCGGCGATCCGGGCGGCGCGCGCCGGCTTCGTGCACGACCTGCCCCAGGGCCTCGACACGATCGTCGGCGAACGCGGCCTCAAGCTGTCGGGCGGCGAGCGGCAGCGCATCGCGATCGCCCGCGCCCTGCTCAAGGACGCCCCGATCCTGATCCTGGACGAGGCCACCTCCAGCGTGGACGCGGCGAACGAGTCCGGCATCCAGCAGGCCCTCGACGCGCTCACCGGCGGCCGCACCACGATCATGATCGCGCACCGGCTCTCCACGGTCCGCGACGCCGACCGCGTCATCGTCATGGCCGACGGCCGGATCGTCGAGGAGGGCGACCACGCCGGCCTGCTCGACCGGGGCGGCGCCTACGCCCGCCTCGTCGCCGCCCAGGAAGGAGCCGTCTGATGCTCGCGCTCACCAAGCTCCTCGGCCCGCACCGGTGGCTGCTGCTCGCGGCGGTGCTCAGCGGCATCGCCCACCATCTGGTCGTCCTGGCGTCGGCGGGCGTCGGCGCGTGGGTGGTGAGCCACGCCATCACCGGTGCGTCCGCCGACGAGCTGCGCGGCGGCCTGATCGCGCTCGGCCTGCTGCTTCCGCTGCTCGCCGTCACGCCGTGGCTGGAGTCCTACCTCGCCCACGTGGCCGCCTTCCGCGTCCTGGCCGACGTGCGCGGCCAGGTCTACGCCGCCTTCGACCGCCTCGCCCCCGGCTACCTGCTGCAGCGCCGCTCCGGCGACCTCGGCTCCGCCGCCATCGCGGACGTGGAGCAGCTTGAGCTGTGGTTCGCGCACACGCTGAGCCCGCTGGTGAGCGCGGCGACCGTGCCCGTCGCGGCCCTCACCGCGCTCGCCGTCTTCCACCCGGCCCTGGCGCTCGCGCTCGCGCCCGCGCTCGTCGCGCTCGCCCTCGTCCCCGCCTGGCTGCGCCGCCGGGCCCAGGCCCAGGGCGCCGAACTGCGCGCCCGGCTCGGCGAGCTCAACGCCGAGGCGGTCGACACGATCCAGGGGCTGCGGGAGCTGATCACCTCCGGCGCGGGGGAGCGGCAGCTCGACCGGCTCGCCGTACAGGATGGGCGCCTGCTGGAGGCGAAGCTCGCGCACGCCCGCCGCTCCGGCCTGGAACACGCCGTCACCAACGCGCTCACCACGATCGGCCTGCTCGCCGTCCTGCTCACCGCCGCCCTGCTGGTCACCTCCGGCGGCCTGGCGGCCACGTTCTTCCCCGTCGCCGTCGTCCTCGCCGCGACCACGTTCGCGCCCGTCGTCGCCGTCACCGACGTCGCCCGCGACGTCAACCTCGTGCTCGCCGCCGCCGAGCGCATCATGACGATCCTCACCACCCCGCCGCCGGTCACCGACCGCGTCACCACGCCGCCGCCCGGCCCGATCGAGCCCCGCGTCAACTTCACGAATGTGCGCTTCCGGTACGGCCCGGCGCTGCCCGACGCGGTCACCGACATCACCTTCGACATCGCCCCCGGCGAGACCGTCGCCCTGGTCGGCCACTCCGGCGCCGGCAAGTCCACCTGCGCCAGCCTGCTCATGCGCCTGTGGGACGTGGACGCCGGCTCGATCACCATCGGCGGCCACGACATCCGCGACTTCCCCCAGGACGACCTGCGCCGCCTCATCACCCTGGTCCCGCAGGACGTCCACCTCTTCGACATCCCGCTGATCGAGAACATCCGCCTCGGCCGCCCCGAGGCCACCCGGGACGAGGTCATCGCCGCCGCCCGCGCCGCCCAGGCCGACGAGTTCATCCGCGGCCTGCCCGACGGCTACGACACGCTCCCCGGCGAGCTGGGCGCCCGCCTCTCCGGCGGCCAGCGCCAGCGCATCGCCATCGCCCGCGCCATCCTCAAGGACGCCCCGATCCTCATCATGGACGAGGCCGTCTCCAACCTCGACACCGAGAGCGAGCAGGAGGTCGCCGCCGCGATGGCGAGCGTCCGCCGCGACCGCACCACGCTGATCATCGCCCACCGGCTGTCGACCATCCTCACCGCCGACCGCATCGTGGTCCTGGAGAACGGCCGCGTCGCCGGCATCGGCACCCACCAGGAGCTGATCGAACGCCCCGGCCCCTACACCAGGCTGATGGCCGCCCAGCTCACCGGCTCCGGAAGGGCGTGGCCGCCCGACGCCTGACCGCGGGCTTGCGGTACACCAGAGGGCGACATCACGACATGTAGGTGCGTGACGGTGTCAGAGGCACAAGATATAGTGGCCCGCGTAGCCGGTTCGGCCGGGCATCCAGTCCGGCCGGGGTAACAGGGAACCCGGTGCGAGTCCGGGACTGCCCCGCAGCGGTGAGCGGGAACGACCGTCGTCGAGCACACTGGGCCCGTCGTGGCCTGGGAAGTGACGGCCAGTAGGTGACCGGAGTGATCCGGTCGTGCCCGCGAGTCCGAAGACCTGCCGGCTATGCCGTGCCCGCCGAGCCGAGACGGGTGCGGCGGTCCGAGGCCGCGCGGGACGGCCGACGGCTGCGACGGCATCATGCGTTCGCGCGCGGTGGCGTCCCGGCCTGTCCGCGTCCGCGTGGCCTTCCGTGGCGGGAGACACGAGGAGAGCGAACAGGTGACGATTACGCGACCCCTGGCGGCGGGCGGGCCCACCACCGGTGAGCCGGAGCGGCGGCGCGTGCGCGGGCACGACGGCGCGCTCGGGTACGTCGAGGTCCACACGGTCGTCAAGACGGTCGAGCGATGGACCGGCGATCTGGACGACGTCGACCCGCTGCGGGTGGCGACGAAGACGATCAACGGCCTGTACGACGGCGCCACCGCCGACGAGCTGGACCGGCTGACCATCCAGACCGCCGCCGACCTGATCGGCGAGGAGCCGCAGTACTCGCGGCTCGCCGCCCGGCTGCTGGCGGACCGCATCGACCGGGAGGTCCGCGGCCAGGGCATCACCTCGTTCAGCGAGGCGATCCGGACCGGCCACGCCGAGGGCCTCATCGGCGACGCCACCGCGGCGTTCGTCGCGGGCGTCGCGCGGGAGCTGGACGACGCCGTGGACCCGGCGGGGGATCTGCGCTTCGAGTACTTCGGGCTGCGCACCGTCTACGACCGGTACCTGCTCCGGCACCCGACATCCCGGCTGGTGATCGAGACACCGCAGTACTGGCTGCTGCGGGTCGCCTGCGGCCTGTCGCGCACCCCGGCCGAGGCGATCGAGTTCTACCGGCTCATGTCGAGCCTGGCGTACCTGCCCAGCTCGCCGACGTTGTTCAACTCCGGCACCGCGCATCCGCAGATGTCCTCGTGCTTCCTGGTCGACTCGCCGCGCGACGAGCTCGACTCCATCTACGAGCGGTACGCGCAGGTGGCGAAGCTGTCCAAGTTCGCCGGCGGCATCGGCATCGCCTGGTCGCGGGTCCGGTCGCGCGGCGCGCTGATCCGCGGCACCAACGGCAGGTCGAACGGCATCGTGCCGTGGCTGCGCACCCTCGACGCCAGCGTCGCCGCGGTCAACCAGGGCGGCCGGCGCAAGGGCGCCGCCTGCGTCTACCTGGAGCCGTGGCATCCCGACATCGAGGAGTTCCTGGAGCTGCGCGACAACACCGGCGAGGACGCCCGCCGTACCCACAACCTCAACCTCGCCAACTGGATCCCGGACGAGTTCATGCGCCGGGTCGAGGCCGACGAGATGTGGTCGCTGTTCGACCCGTCCGAGGTGCCCGAGCTCGTCGACCTGTACGGCGAGGCGTTCGACGCCGCCTACCGCGCCGCCGAGCGGGACGGCCGGTACGTGCGGCAGGTGCGGGCCCGCGACCTGTACGGGCGGATGATGCGCACGCTGGCGCAGACCGGCAACGGGTGGATGACCTTCAAGGACACCGCGAACCGGCGGTGCAACCAGACCGGGCGCCCGGGCAACGTGGTGCACCTGTCCAATCTGTGCACCGAGATCATCGAGGTGAGCTCCGACGCGGAGACCGCGGTGTGCAACCTCGGCTCGGTGAACCTCGCCGCCCACCTCGGCGGCGACGACATCGACTGGCCGCGCCTGCGGGAGACCGTGCGCACCGCGACGGTGTTCCTGGACCGGGTGATCGACCTCAACCACTACCCGACCCCGCAGGCGGCCGCGTCGAACGCGCGCTGGCGTCCGGTGGGGCTCGGCGTGATGGGCCTGCAGGACGTGTTCTTCGCGTTGCGCCTGCCGTTCGACTCGGCGGCGGCGAGGGAGCTGTCCACCCGGATCGCGGAGGAGATCTACCTCACCGCCCTGGAGACCTCCGCGGACCTCGCCGAACGGTACGGCCCGCACTCCGCCTTCCCCGAGACCCGGGCCGCCCAGGGCCTGCTCCAGCCCGACCTGTGGGGGGTCACGCCCACCCAGACCGCCCGGTGGGCGGCGGTGCGCGAGCGCATCGCCCGGCACGGGCTGCGGAACTCGCTGCTGGTCGCGATCGCGCCGACCGCGACCATCGCCTCGATCGCCGGCTGCTACGAGTGCGTCGAGCCGCAGGTGTCGAACCTGTTCAAGCGGGAGACCCTGTCCGGCGAGTTCCTGCAGATCAACACCGCGCTCGTGCGCGAGCTCAAGGCGCGCGGGCTGTGGACGGAGAGCATCCGGGCCGAGATCAAACGGGCCGACGGATCCGTCCAGCACATCGCCGCCCTCCCCGCCGACCTGCGCGAACTGTTCCGCACCGCGTGGGAGCTGCCGCAGCGCGCGCTGATCGACCTCGCCGCCGCCCGCGGCCCCTACGTGGACCAGTCCCAGTCGCTCAACCTGTTCATGGCGGCGCCGACCATCGGCAAGCTCTCGTCGATGTACCTGTACGCGTGGAAGGCGGGCCTGAAGACCACCTACTACCTGCGGTCCCGCCCGGCGACCCGGATCCAGCAGGCGACCGTCGCCCCCGCCGAGACGGCGCGCACGCCGGCCGCGGACGTGTCGTGCTCACTGGAGAACCCCGAGATCTGCGACGCCTGCCAGTGAAATCCGGCCTCGGCACGGCCACCACCGCCCCCAAGGAGACACGAACGATGCTGCTCGATCCCGGTATGAACCTGACCCTGCGGCCCATGCGCTACCCGCACTTCTTCGACCGCTTCCGTGACGCGATCAAGAACACCTGGACGGTGGAGGAGGTGGACCTCCACTCCGACCTCGCCGACCTGCACAAGCTCGGCCCGGCCGAGCGGCACCTGGTGAGCCGGCTGGTCGCCTTCTTCGCCACCGGCGACACGATCGTCGCCAACAACCTCGTGCTCAACCTGTACCAGCACATCAACTCGCCGGAGGCGCGCCTGTACCTGTCCCGGCAACTGTTCGAGGAGGCGGTGCACGTCCAGTTCTACCTGAACCTGCTCGACACCTACGTCTCCGACGAGGCCGAACGGTCCGCGGCCTTCGCCGCGATCGAGAACATCCCCTCGATCAAGCGCAAGGCGGACTTCTGCTTCCGCTGGATCGACTCCATCTTCGAGCTGCGCGAGCTGCGGACCCGTGAGGACCGGCGGGCGTTCCTGCTCAACCTGATCTGCTTCGCCGCCTGCATCGAGGGCCTGTTCTTCTACGGCGCGTTCGCCTACGTGTACTTCCTCCGCTCCCGCGGGCTGCTGCACGGCCTGGCGTCCGGCACCAACTGGGTGTTCCGCGACGAGTCCATGCACATGGCGTTCGCGTTCGACGTCGTCGACACCGTGCGCCGGGAGGAGCCCGAGCTGTTCGACGAGCGCATGGCCGCACAGGTCGAGGAGATGCTCGCCGAGGCGGTCGAGTGCGAGGTCCAGTTCGCCGAGGACCTGCTCGGCCGGGGCGTGCCCGGAATGTCGCTCGCCGACATGCGGGAATACCTCCAGCACGTGGCCGACCGGCGCCTGGCCCAGCTCGGCATCCCGCCCCGGTACGGCTCGCGCAACCCGTTCGCCTTCATGGAGCTGCAGGACGTCCAGGAGCTGTCCAACTTCTTCGAGCGCCGGGTATCCGCCTACCAGATCGCCGTCCCCGGAACGGTCACCTTCGACGACGACTTCTGATCCGGCCGGCGGGCCCGGCGGCCGGACGGGCGGCACCTCGGTCAGCGAAGCGAGCGGTAGAAGGCGAGGTGCCGCTCGGCGGCGGCCTGCCAGGTGTGGCGGGCGGCGAGGGCGCGGCCTTCGCGGCGCCGTACCGGGTCGTCGCCGGTGAGGGCGGCGGCGAGCTCGGTGGCGAAGTCGTACGGCGTGGCGGCGAAGCGGGCGGCGGGAGAGAAGATCTCGCGGAAGACCGGGAGGTCGCGGACGACCACGGGGACGCCCGCGGCGAGGGCCTCCATCGCGGCGAGGCCGAAGCCCTCCTTCACCGAAGGGAAGGCGAAGACGTCGGCGGCGGCGACCAGTGGCGGCAGATCGTCGTCGGGGACCGGGCCGAGCACGATCGGCTCGACGCCCAGCTCGGCGGCGCGCGCCTCCCAGCGGGCGCGGTAGTCGCGGTAGTCGAAGAGCGTCTCGCCTCCCGCGATGACCAGGCGCACGTCCGGGTGCCGGGCGCGCAGCAGCGCGTACGCCTCGAGCAGGTCGAGGGAGCCCTTGCGCGGCTCGATGCCGCCGACGGTGAGGACGTAGCGGCCGAGGCGGTCCCGCCGGCGGGCGCGGGCCGCCGGGTCGGTGGTGGCGAAGCGGTCGTACGCCACGCCGTTCGGGATGACCGTGGCCTTGATGCCCCAGCCTTCGGCGAGCTCGGCGGCGACCGCCGCTGACACGCAGATGTGCGCGTACGGGGTGACGATAGCCCGCTCGTGGCAGGCGGCGAGTTCGGGCGTGGTGAAGTGGTCGATGTGGTGGACGGTGCGTACGCAGTGGGGCACCGCGTTCGCGCTGATGCAGTCCTGGGCGTGCACGATGTCGTACGGCCCGGCGTCGAACGCCTCGCGCAGCGTCGCGATCGATCGCAGCACCCGCTCGCCCACGCCCTCGCCGGGCCGGTCGGGGAAGGGGACGACGCGCAGCCGTACCGCCGGGTCGACCGGCCGGTAGAACCCCGTGTCGCCGCCCCGGCCCAGCGTCCACACCGTGACGTCCTGCCCGGCGGCGGCGAGCGCCTCCGCCAGGGCGAGCGTGTGCACGACGCCGCCGCGCGGCTTGGTCGAGTAGCTGAGCAGGGCGATCCTCATCGCTCACCTCCCCGGGACCGCGATGCCGGCGGGACCAGAGCATCGGCCGGGCCGCGCTCGCCGACATCGCTCACCTCTCTGGGACCCTCGATGCCGGACGGCGAGGAACCAACGTCCCCGGAGCCCGTCGTGCCACGCGCGCTGTGCGCAGAGGGGCCACGCTGGCCTCCCGCCGGTCCATCGGGAGGTACCGCCAGGTCCCAGCGCTCACGGGAACCTCTCCGGTTCGCGGCCGGTGGGCCGTCGTCGCCCATGCTCACGAACTCGGCGGCCTCCCGCGGATCGGCGGGAGGCCGCCGCCGCCAGGACAGCTTCACGCGTCCTCACGGCGGGCCTCCCCGGTACGCCGTGGGGCGGCGTTCGTCGAGGTGGCGCAGGACGCGGCGGGCGCGGGCGATCTCGGCTTCGACGTCCACCTCGGCGACGGCGAGGCCGGCCTTCGCCCAGGTGCGGGCGAGGATGTCGCCGCCCGGCCCGACCACCTTGGCCTGGCCGAGGAAACGCATGCCGCCCATCGAGCCGGTCTGGTTCGCCGAGGCGAGCACCACCTGGTTCTCGGCCGCGCGCGCCTGGTCGTACAGGTCGAACAGCCTCGCCTGCCGGTCCTGGGCCATGCGCGGGGCCCGGTTGGTGAGGCTCGCCGGCCACGCGGACAGGCAGGCGAGGATGCGCGCGCCGTCGAGGGCGAGGGAGCGGGCGGACTCCGGGAACGTCTTGTCGTAGTCGATCATCATGCCGATGCGGCCGACCGGGGTGTCGAAGGCATTGAAGCGGTCGCCGGGCGCGTACGCGGCGACCTCGCCGGCGGGCAGGTGCACCTTGCGGTGGCGGCCGAGCACGCCGTCGCCGTTGACGCAGACGGCCGCGTTGTAGCGCTCGTCGCCGGCGTCCTCGCAGTAGCCGACGCACACCACCATCTCGGCCGCGAGCCGGGCCACCCGCTGGATCACCGGGTCGTCCGGCTTCAGCGCGGGCGGCAGCGCCTCCGGGTCGGGGTGCCGCAGGTCCGCCAGGTAGCCGCCGAGGGCGGCGTCGGGCAGCACGAGCAGCCGCGCGCCCTCCCGGCGGGCGTCGTCGATGAGCTTCGCGATCCGGGCCAGGTCGAACTCCAGGTCGCGGCCGAAGTGCGCGGCGGCGGCCGCGATCCGGATCGGGCCGGTGGGACCGCTCATCCGGTCCCGCCGTTCGGCGGCGACAGGCACGCCCGTTTGCGTCCGGTCCCTGTCGGTACGGCCAAGCGCCGCGCCACAGCGGCGAGGCGGAGGCGGCCTCCCGGCCGGAAGGCCACGCGGGGAGTCACCTCGGGTTCGCCACGTCGTGGGTGGCGGAGGGGGTCTCCTGGCCGGATGGCCGCGCGGGGAGTCGCCCCGGTCTCGCTACGTCGTGGGTGGCGGAGGGGGTCTCCTGGCCGGATGGCCAGGAGGGGAGACGCCACCCCGTGGGCACGGGCACCCGCCACCTGCTCGACCGTACGGCGGCCAGGCGGCGGAGTGCGGCGGAGGCTCTCCCCCGGGCAGGGACGGCCGACGATCGGGGTCACGGGTTCGCCGCCGTGGCCAGGGCGTAGGTCTCGGGACGCCGGTCGCGCAGGTGGGCCATGGAGCGCCGGGCGGTCTCCAGGGCTCGGGCCACGTCGACGTCGGCGATCGCCATGCCGGGGGCGACGCCGGTTCCGGCGAGGATCTCGCCGCCGGGGTCGACCACCTTGGCGCTGGCGACGAAGCGCAGCGAGCCGAACGTGCCCGACTGGTTGGCCGACAGCCACACGATCTGGTTCTCCAGCGCGCGCACCCGGTCGAACAGGTCGAACCGCCGGGTCCAGCGGTCCTCGGCGAGGTCGCGCGCGGCGTTCGTGCGGGAGCACGGCCAGGCCGAGACGCACACGCCGATCTCCGCGCCGTCGAGGGCGATCGCCCGGGCCGACTCCGGGAACGCCTTGTCGTAGCAGATCATCATGCCGATGCGGCCGACCGGCGTGTCGAAGGCGTGGAACCGGTCACCGGAGGAGTAGCTGGCGTGCTCGCCGAGCGGCTGGTGCACCTTGCGGTGGTTGCCGAGCACGCCGTCGCCGGTGACGCAGACCACGCTGTTGTAGCGTTCGCCGCCGTCGGCCTCGCAGTACCCGGCGATCACCGTCATCTCCCCGGCGAGCGCGGCGAGCCGCTGGATCTCCGGCCCGTCGAGGGCGAGCGCGGGCGGCCCCTCGTCGCGGCCGTCGGCGTCGCCGTCGAGGCTGAGCAGGTAGCCGCCGAGGCACGCCTCGGGCAGCGCGAGCAGCCGTACGCCCGCGTCCCGGGCCCGCGCGATCAGCCACTCGATGGTCGCGAAGTCCGCCTCCAGGTCGCGTCCGAACTCGGCGGCGACGGCCGCCATGCGAACGGTGCTCATGCCGTCCCCATCCCGGTCACCGGCCCGGCGACCGCCTCGGTGATCTCTCCGTCCGGCCAGCGCAGCGCCACGCCGCGGCCCGCGACGAGCTCCCCGCACTCGGCGCTCGCCGCCGGTCCGGCGGGCGGCGGCGGCGCGCCCGGCTCGGCCGCGGTGAGCATCGCGAACCCGGGGAAGCAGGTGAGCCAGTCGCCGGCGGTCGCGCCCGCCGGGCGGGGTACGGCGGCGACGTCGAGTACGGCACCGCAGCCGCTCGCCTCGGCGAGCATGCCGAGCGTGCCGGCGATCCCGGCCATCGACACGTCCTTGGCGGCGGCGGGCCGGGCGGCGGCCACCGCGCCGAGCATCGCCCGCAGCTCCCCGGTACGGCGATGCGTCGTCGAATCCCACTGCCGCCCGCGATAGCCCGGCCGCCACCCGCCGCCGAGGTCGGCGGTGAGCCGGACCCGGTGCCCGGGCCGCCCGCCGCCCCCGGGCACCGGATGATCGGTACGGCCCAGCGCGGTGACCGCGAGCGCCGCGGGCACCCCGAGCTGGGTGTGGCCGCCGAGCACCGCCACGCCGTACGCGTCGGCGGCCCGCCGCAGCCCGGCGAGCACCCGCGCGGCGTGCGAGGCGTCCCGGGCGGCGAGCGCGTCGAGCAGCCCGATCGGCTCGGCCCCCATCGCGGCGAGGTCGTTGAGGTTCACCAGCACCGAGCACCAGCCCGCCCACTCCGGATCCCGCTCGATCATCGACGGCACGATCGCGTCGCACGCCGCGACCAGATCCGTCCCGGGCACCGGCGCCCCGTCGTCGCCGACGAACCCCGGCCCGCCGAGCATGGCCCGGCCGCATGCCGGAGCCGGGCCCGTGCCGGGCATAGGAGCACTGTCGCCGCCGAGGAAACCCGCTTCGTCGGGCATGGCCCGGTCGACTGCCGCTGTCAGGTCGGGCACTGGGGCCTTATCGATGGACCCCGGCCCGTCGAGCGTGGCCCCGGCGACGGCGGAGTGGTCGGCGACGGCGGCCCGCGCCCCTGCCAGGCCGTGCCACTCGCCCGGCGCCCCCAAGGCCCCGGCTACAGCGCCCGGGGCGCCGCCGAGCAGCAGCCGCCCGAGCAGCGGCCCGAGCGCGGACTTGGCCGACGCGGCCTGGGCGGCGATGCGGCCGATGGGCCAGCGCATGAGCACGTGCGGCGCGCCCGCGACCGTGACCGGCCGCACCGGCCGCCAGCCGAGCCGCCGGAAGAACACCTCGTTGCGGGCCTGCACGGTGGCGTCGAAGCGCAGCGCCCCCTCGGCCTCGGCCCGGGCGCACGCGGCCCGCACGAGGGCCGCGCCGACGCCCGCCCCGCTCCGCCGGGCGGCGGGCGCGACCGCGAGCCGCCCGCCGGTCCACCAGCCGATGTCCGGCCCGGCGTCGGCGGGGCCGAGCCGTACCCCGCCGATGATCTCGCCGTCGCGGTCGCGGGCGACGAGCACCACGGTGCGCGGGTCGTCGTCCCGGTCGTCGAGGTCGTGCCCCTGGTAGAGGCCCTGCTCGTGCACGAACACCTGCCGCCGGAGCCGCCGGTAGGCGGCGTGCGCCGCGGCGTCCTCGGCCGGTTCGACGCGGAACGCGGGCTCGGGCTGCCGGGCGAGGGTGGCGCGGTCGCCGAGCAGGAGCAGGATGTCCCCGCCGGGGAACTCGTGGGCCATGCGCGTCACCCGCCCGCCGTGCTCAGCACGCCGCACGCGCCGCACGCGGCGCAGCCCGCCCGCTGGTCGGCCCCGCGCATGCCGGCGGCCCGCAGCCGCAGCGCGACCTGCTCGGTGACCCGGCGCAGCAGCTCGGGGTCGGGCCCGGTGACGCCGTCGCGGGCGGCGAGGGTGCCGCGCATCGGCCGGAACGGCACCACGAACGGGTACACGCCGCGCTCGATCAGCCGTCTCGCGCCCTCCACCAGCTCGTCGGGGTCCTCGCCGAGGCCGACGAGCAGATAGGTGGAGACGCGGTTGCGGCCGAACACGCGCACCGCCTCGTCCCAGGCCGCCTCGTACTCGGCGATCGGCACCCGCGACTTGCCGGGCATCCAGCTCCGCCGTACCTCCTCGTCGAGGGACTCCACGTGGATGCCGATCGACGTCGCCCCGGCGTCGCGCAGCTCGCGGATCCAGGCGAGGTCGCCGGGCGGCTCGCACTGCACCTGGATCGGCAGGCCGGGCACGGCCGCGAGCACCGCCCGCACGCACCGGGCGAGGTGGCGGGCGCCGCGGTCCGGCCCGGCCGTGGTGCCGGTGGTCATCACCATCTGCCGCACGCCGTCGAGCCGGACCGCCGCCTCGGCCACCTCGGCGAGCTGCTCGGGCCTCTTCACCGCGATGGTGGCGCCGGACCGCAGCGACTCCTCGATCGTGCAGAACCGGCAGCGCTCCGGCTCCGCGTAGCGCACGCAGGTCTGCACCACGGTGGTGGCGAGCACGTCGGCGCCGTGCAGGCGGGCGATGTGCTCGTACGGCACGCCGTCCGCGGTGGCCAGATCGTAGAACCGGGGCCGCCGCACCGGCGTCAGGGTGAGGCCGGTGTCGGCGTCGCCGAGCCACACCCGACCGTCGCGGACCGCGTAGGGGCTCTCCGGGTTGATGGGCAGGGCGGCGTTCGCCCCGTCGACGAGCACGTGCCCGTCGTCGCTGGGGCCCGCGCCCTCCGGCCGCCGCACCGGGGCCGGCGTGCGCACGCCGTACAGGGCCAGCTCGGCACGGGTGAGGATGCGCACGTCCACGGCCGTGCCGGCGGAGGCGCCCGCCGCCGGGGTGCCGACGCTCACTCGATCACCCCCCTTACAGCTGGTAGGTGGAGTTGATGATCGCGCCCTTGCGCGCGTAGTGGATGAGCGCGTCCTGGACGTCGAGCGGGTGGGTCGGGATGACGCCCTCGATGAGGTCCTCCTCGCGGGCGCCGTGCAGCGAGAGGCCGAACCGGCAGCAGTACACCTTGCCGCCCTCGGCGATGAACGTCTTCAGCTGGTTGTTGATGTTGTGCTCGCCGGGGAACGCGGAGGTGCCGGTGGTCGGGTAGCCGCGGGTGGCGAGGCAGTTGAGCGCGCCCGGCCCGTAGAAGTAGATCGCGCTCTCGAAGCCCTTCCGCAGCGCCCGGGTGGCCTGCAGGATCGCCACGAAGCTCACCGAGGACTCGTGCGCGATGCCGTGGATGAGGGTGAAGTACGCCTCGCCGTTCTCCGCCTTGTAGTCGGGGAACACCTTGGTGCTGCCGTACAGGCTGGAGCCCTCGGGCAGCGACGGGTGCGGGATCTCGTTGAGGGACTGCTTCTCCAGCTCGGTGAGCTCGGCGCGGACGGCCTCGGACATGGATGCCTCCTTTGTGGCTTGTGTGTGGTTGTGCCGGTGCGCAGGGGTTTGGGAGAAAGCCGGGACGGGGTCGTCGTACGGGAGGGTCAGTCGTAGAGGGCGGCGAAGGTGTCGTGGAACACCCGCTTGGCGAGCTCGCCGTCGCCGAACGCGGCCGCCGCCCGGGCGTGCTCGCCGGCGAAGTCGCCCCACGGCCGGTCGCTGGCGAACAGCACCCGGTCGTGGCCGATGCCGCGGCGCTCGATCTCCCGGGCGAGCCAGTACGGCGCGAAGCCGATCGACCAGGACAGGTCGGTGTAGACCCGCTTGCCCGCCGCGATCCAGTCGAAGAACCGGGATCCGGCGAGCTTGATGTGGCCGCTCATGCCGCCGCCGAAGTGCACCAGGTGGATCGGCACGCGGTCGCCGTACCACTCGACGAGGTGGCCGACCTCGTCGATGTCGGACGCCGCGCCGGGGGAGGTGTGCACGTGCACGACGAGGCCGTGGCGCTCGGCCGCGTCGAAGATCCGGTCCAGGTGCGGGCGGCACTCCGGGTCGGTGGGGCGGCCGCCGAGCAGGAAGCTGAGCTTGAGCGCCCGCACCCCCGGCTCGGTGGCGAGAGCGAGCGCCGAGGCGGTGCGCTCGGTGTCCCGGGGCAGCGGGGACACCCACAGCCCGGCCCGGATGCGGTCGTCGGCCTGGGCGGCCTCGAGGGCGAGCGCGTTGAGGGAGAACGCCACCTCCGGGTCCGGCACGCCGTAGTTCGGCAGCACGAGGGCGCGCTCGACGCCCTCGGCGTCGAGGTCGGCGAGCAGCTGCCGGACCGTGCCGCGCGCGGTGACGTCCGGGTTGACCGGCGGGCCGCCGTAGAACGGGTACGCCGGGAGGATCCCGATGTGGCGGTGTGCGTCGAAGACCATCGCCCGCCTCCGCTCAGCCCGCCGCCGCACCGGTGAGGATGCGGCAGACGTCGGCGGGCCGCGCCCGGTCGGCGATGCGGTCGGCGAGGTACGCCGCGTCGCGGCCGACCGCCTCCAGCCGGCCCGAGCCCCAGGTGTGGAGCCAGGGCAGGCCGAGGAAGTACAGGCCAGGGCAGCCGGTGACGCCGCGCCAGTGCACCACGTCGCCGCGGCCGTCGAAGACCGGCACCTCGATCCAGCGGTGGTCGCGGGTGAACCCGGTCGCCCAGATCACCGTGGTGATCCCGGCCTCGGCCAGGTCGAGCGTGCGCGGATGGTCGGCGGGCGGCTCCCACACCGGGACGTACCGCGGCTCGGCCGGGGCGTCGATGCCGTTCGCGGCGATGTGCGCGTCGATCGCGTCCTTGATGCCCTCGGCGACCGCGTCGGCCCGGTCGAGGTTCTCCTTGAGGTCGCCGGCGAACTCCAGGACCGTGCCGCCGGGGCCGGTGGTGATGCCGGTGAGGTGGCCGTACAGCCGCATGCCGTCGCGGGCGAAGGCGCGCAGGTCGACGTCGCGCCCGCCGTCGCGGCCGGTGACGTAGTGGTTGGCCCGCTCGCGCACCTCCTCGGGGTCGTCGAACTCGTCGATCGTCTTGGCGTAGTGGCCCATCTCGTCGAGCCAGGCGACGCAGTCGCGGCCCCGGTAGAACCGGGCCACCCGCGGGGCGCTGCCGACCGCGAGGTGCACCTGCCGCCCGGCGAGGTGGAGGTCCTCGGCGATCTGGCAGCCGGACTGGCCGCTGCCCACCACGAGCACCGCGCCCTCCGGCAGCGCGTCCGGGTTGCGGTACTCCGAGGAGTGCAGCTGGGTGACGGTCGCGGGCAGCCGCTCGGCCATCCGGGGGATCTTCGGGCCGTGGTACGGGCCGGTGGCGACCACCACCTGGTCGGCGGTGAGCGTGCCCGCGGTGGTGGCCAGCTCGAACGCGCCGGACACGGCGCGGCGCAGCCGGGTGACCCGCACGCCCTCGGCCAGCGGCGGCCGCACGAACGCGGCGTACTCCTCGATGTACCGGATGATCTCCGCGCGGTTCATGAACCCGTCGGGGTCGGGCCCGCGGTAGGGGAAGCCGGGCAGGCGGCACTGCCAGTTCGGGGTCACCAGGAAGAAGTTGTCCCAGCGCCGTTCCCGCCACTCGTACGCGACCCGCTCGGCCTCGAGCACGATGTGCCGGATGCCGCGTTCGCGCAGGTGGTAGCTGATCGACAGGCCGGCCTGGCCGCCGCCGACGACCGCGACCGGGTAGCGGGCCCCGGCCACGCGCGGCGCGCTCACCGGGCGCTCCCGCCTGGAACGTTCCCGCCGGGGGAGTACAGCCGCTCCACGGTCACCGCCGCCCCGGGGGCCGAGCCGTACCCGGCGGCGATCCGCTCGATCTCGGCGAGCTGGGCCTCCGCGGCGGTGCACGCGACGCCGAACTTGGCCCGCACCCGTTCGCTCGCGATCCGCAGCGCGGTCCGGCTGCGTGCCACGAAGTCCGCCACGTCGTACGACTCACCCGGGGCCAGGTGGTCGGCGACGACGGTGGAGGGGGAGTAACAGCGCTGGGTCCGGCCGTCCGGCCAGCGCACGTCGAAGTAGAGCTCAGGCATGGTTCCTCCACGCGCGACCTGCCTCGCCGTCGCGCTGAGCACTACTTCAACCTGCGGCGATTACCGAACGGGGTCATCCGGAATAACCCGCTGTTACTCGACCTGACGCAACGTGACGGGAGCGTAACGATGATCTTGCCTGCGCAGGATCGGGGCTGTGCGGGCCGTCACAACGGGATCCACACCGCGGTGGCGTCGTCGTGGACCTTCGCCGTGCCGCGCGGCCCGTGGGTGCGCTCGGCCTCGCGTACCAGCTCGACGAGCCGGGCCGGGCCGTACTTCTCCGCGATCGTGACAACCTGCGCCCAGGTGTGGCCGTACCACTCGACCAGCCGGTGGACGCCGTCCGTGCAGACCAGCACGCCGTCGAGGTCCGTGACCGGCACCGCGCCGGTGAGCGCCTCGCGGGCCGCCTCGGGCCTCGTCGACGCCACCCAGAAGCCGCCCGGCCGGTTGCGCATCGCGTCCACCAGCCCCGGCGGGTACGGCCGGCCACCGGGCAACCGGGCGACGCGGTCGTCGAGCACCTCCCGCACGCTGCCGTCGCGGTGGCGCAGCACGATCGGGGAGTCGCACAGGGCCAGGTAGTCGAGGGTGTCGCCGCGGCGGCGGACGATCGACACCGTGGCCGAGGGGGAGCGCGGGTTGGCCAGGTCGCAGGTGCCGGCGTGGGCGGCCATGGTGTCCCGGATCGCCTCCTCGAGGATCTCTGCCAGGCCGGCCTGGGGGCCGGTGGCGAGGGCGAGGGCGAGCGCGCCGCCGAGGCGGCCGACCAGCCACGGCACGCCGTGGCGGCACCCGGTGTCGGCGCCGGGGACGGGGGTGGCCCCGTCGAGCACGACGGCCCAATCCGGGCCGCAGACCACGTAGTCCTCGTTGGGGCGGGGCGGGCTCGCCGGGGCGGCCTCGGTCGTATAGCTGATCGTCATCCGTGCCCTTCCGTTCGGGGATCGTCGTGGATGCGCGGCGCCGTACGGCTCGGCGCCCACACCGGCATACCCCGCCGGGCGGTGCCGGCCTCCGCGCGGGCCGGGAAGTGTCGGACCCGTGTGCGATGCTGCGGGCGTGAAGGTCGTGTTCGATGGCGAGCTGTGGATCTGGGACGCGCGGCGGAGCGAGAGCTGGACGTTCGTCAGCCTGCCGGTCGAGGCGTCCGAGGAGATCCGCGAGCGGTTCGCCGGGCGGCTGCGCGGGTTCGGGTCGCTGCGGGTCCGGGCCACGATCGGCGACACCACGTGGACGACCTCGATCTTTCCGGACAGCCGGGAGGGCGCCTACGCGCTGCCGATCAAGCGCGCCGTCCGTCAGGCCGAGGGGGTCGAGGCCGGTGACGTCGCCACCGTGACCGTCGAGGTGCTCGGCGGCTGAGCGGGGTCAGGACATCGTGACGACCTGGCCGGTGACCCGCCGCGCCTGCTCGGAGGCGAGGAAGACGATCACGTCGGCGACCTCCTCCGGGGTCGCGACCCGTCCGGTGGGGCTGTAGGCGCGCACCTCCGCCTCGACCTCGGGGGTGACCCATCCGGTGTCGGTGACGGGCGGGTGGACGACGTTCGCGGTGATGCCGTGGCGGCCCAGCTCGGCCGCGGCGGACATGGTGTAGTTCACCTGGGCCGCCTTGGCCGCGCCGTACGACACCTCCTGGGGGAAGCCGGACGGGCCGCCGGAGGTGAGGCCGATGATCCGGCCCCAGGTGGCGCCGCGGCGGATGTGGCGGCGGGCGAACTCGGCGATGAGCAGCGCCGGGGCGCGGGCGTCGACGGCGAACTGCCGGTCGTACGACTCGGCGTTCACCGGGCGCAGCGCGCGGCCGAACCGGTCGCGGGCGTCCGGGAGGAACGTGTCGGCGAGCCAGCCGCTGGCGTTGTTCACCAGGATCTCCACCGGGCCGAAGGCCGCCTCCGCCCGGTCGAACAGCATCGGCACGCTCGCCGGGTCGGCCAGGTCGGCCTCGACCGCCTCGGCGCGCCCGCCGCTCGCGCGGATGCGGGCGAGCACCTCGTCGGCGTTCCGCGCGCGCAGCTCGCCGTACGCGGGCGGGAAGGCCGTGTCGTCGGCGTGCTCGGCCGGATCCAGCCGCTTGTAGGTGAGGAGGACGGCGACCCCGTGCGCGGCCAGCGCGATCGCCGTGGCCGCCCCGATGCCCTGGTTCGCACCGGTGACCAGCGCCACCCTGCCCGTCAGGCCCGGATCGATCATGCGCCCAGTCTCGCAGCCGGCGCCCGGCGTCTCACCGGATTTCCGCCCGGTCGCCAGGCGGCGCCACGACGGCGGGGCGTACGTGGGGCCGGGGAACCCGTCCCGTATGTCCCGAGAAATTCCTTTCCGTCCGGTGAAAAGACGGGACAGGAAAATTTCCGGAAACCTTTGAATGGGAGCCGCAGGACGAAATCGGGATCCGCGGGATCTCGGCCATCAGGGCACGTCACGGGCCGTGAAACGGGAGAAGTACCACCAATGACGGTCGCCGAAACCACTCAGGTTCCCACCATTAAGGGCGAGCTCAGCTATCTCGCCCCCGAGTCCAAGGTGCTGCGCCGCTTCACCGCCCCGGGAGCGAGCGTCAACACCGGGATCTACCGCACGTACGAGATGACGATCCACAACGGGCGGCCGGTCGCCGACCGGTTCACCCTCGACCGCAACGGCTTCGAGATCATCGAGCACCGCTCGGCCGTACGGGACTTCACCGACCGCGAGGAGGTCGATCGGGTGTACGTCGGCGAGGTGGTGGAGTTCATCAAGTCGTACACCGGGGCCGACCACGTGGTGCCGATGGGCTGGGTGCTGCGCCGCGCCGCCGACCCCGCGGCGAACGCCTCGCAGCCCGCGGCGGCGCTGGTGCACGACGACTTCTCGGTGCAGGGCGCGCAGGAGCGGGCCGCCTCGCTGTACGCCCGGCACTTCCCGGACGGGCCCGGCTACCGGCGGGCGCTGATCACGAGCCTGTGGCGCGTGTTCAGCCCGCCGCCGCAGGACTGGCCGCTCGCGATCTGCGACTACACCAGCGTGCGCGAGGGTGAGGGCATCCCGAACCGGCTCTACTTCGTCGACCGCATCCCCGACGACCTGTTCCAGGAGATGCCCGAGGACCACCCCGGCACGAGCGGCTTCGAGTTCCTCCACCAGCCGTACCACAAGTGGTGGTACTTCCCGGACATGACCCGCGACGAGATCCTGTTCTTCAAGCTCAACGACAGCGACCAGACGCGGGCCTGGATGGTGCCGCACTCGGCGTTCCACGACCGGACCGTGCAGGCGACCACGCCCCGGCACAGCATCGAGTTCCGCAGCGTCGCGTTCTTCGAGTGACCCGACCCGGACGGCGTGGTCCCCGGGCGCGACACCGTCTTTCGCCACGCGGAACAGCTGATAATCCCGGCAAAACGACACGGTAAGGTCCTCGCATGACCGAGAAGGCGACGATCCCCGACGAGTACAAGGAACTGCTCGACGCCCCGGTGGCCATCCTCGCGACCAACGGCCCCAGCGGGCGGCCGCAGGTGTCGGCGATCTCATTCCTCTACGACGCCGAGGACGGGCTGATCAAGATCTCCCTCAACGACACCCGGCAGAAGATGAAGAACCTGCGCCGGGATCCGAAGTGCACGCTCCTCATCGTGGACCCGCAGACGCCGTTCCGGACCCTGGAAATCCGGGCCGACGCGGAGATCCAGCCCGACCCGGACTTCTCCTGGTGCGCCCGCATCGGCCAGGGCAAGTACAACGCGGACTTCCGGGTGCACGACAAGCCGGGGGAGACCCGCTCGCTCGTCATCCTTCACCCCAAGCGCGTCGTCGGCACCGACCTGCGGCGCTGAGCGCGCGTTCCCGCCGGGCAGGGCGTGTCCACGACGACCGCTCGCCCGGAGAGGCGGGGCCCGCGTCGCCGGAAACGTCGGCGGTCCGGCGCCCCGCCCCGCCGTGACCTGGGCCGCGTCCGCGCGGCCCCGATGCACCGTGGCACCGTGGCCCGCCGCGCACACCGTGCCACGTCGTGCCACACCGTGCCACGCCGCCGCTCCCGGCGGCCCGTGCCGAGGCCGAGCCGCCGAAGATCAACGAAGTCGGCGCGCCGGGGAGTTCGCCGCGGTACCGGCCATCACATCACGCAGTGCCGTAATTGCGATTCCGCACAGCCGTTATTCCGGCGTCGTTAACCATTTCCTATGCAATTGTTCACGCCATCTTCCGCCGTGCCGTGAGCCATTCACCGGAGTAATCTCCCGCCGCCGTGCTCGCGGGTTCCGCCGCCGCGCCCGCCGGGACCTCTCCCCGCGCCCCGGCCGCGGTGACGCACTCTCCCCTTTCCGCCGGAGACGCGGCCCAAGCCCTCTCTGCCCGGATTTGGCACGCAGGCTGACCAGGATTCGGACGTGACCGAACCCGTAAATATTTCGGTACGGAAACAGAGCGGCGGATCCCGGTAGGCGTCGAGGCCCGGAAGCCGGTATAAGGGCAGTCGGCCAGGCCGAAGATCGGCACCGACGCCGACGGCCGGGCCGGGAGACTCGGGGGCCTTCGCGCCTGCTTCACGCACCACGGGGAGAAACGGTGCGGGCGAGGCCGGCGTAACCGATATCGGTCGATATTGCTCGCACACCCGAACACACCGAGGAAGGCCGGCGGTGAATGGCGGCGGATATGAATACGGCGACGACGTCGGTCGGCGCATCGCGCACTGGCGCAAGGTCCGGGGGCTCACCCAGTCGGGGCTCGCCCGCGAGGCGCACGTCTCGCGAAGTCTGATCGCCCAGGTGGAGGCCGGGCACAAGCCCGCCACGTCCTCGCTGGTCGCGGCCGTGGCCGCCGCGCTGGGCGTGGAGCCGGCGCTGCTGTCCGGCCCGCCGTACCGCAGGGAGGACGGCCGCGGCGACGCCGCGCACCGCGCGATCCCCGCGATCCGGCGCGCACTGGCGTACGCGGACCTCGCGCCCGAGGTGGACACGCCCCCGCGCTCGCTCGACGCGCTCGACGAGGAGCTCGCCACGGTGCAGCGGCTGCAGGGAGCGGCCCAGTACGTGCGGCTCGGCGCGCGGCTGCCCGCGATCATCGAGGAGCTCACCGTGCACGCGGTGCAGACCGACCTGCCCCGGGCGTGGCTGCTGCTCAACCGTGCCGACGCGGTCGCGGCCTCGCTCGCCCGGCGGCTGGGCTACCACGATCTCGCCCAGGTGGCGATCGAGCGCGCCGCGTTCGCCGCCCAGCGGGCCGACGATCCGCTGCTGCCGCGGCTCGTCGTGCTGTCGCGCGCGCTGCTCCTGCTCAGCGCCAAGGCGGCGGACCTGGCGTTGGCGATGGCCGTACGGGCGGCCGCCGAGGTCGACCGGGACGAGCCGGGCGGGCTCACCGTGTACGGCGCGCTGCAGTTGCGGGCCGCGGTCGCGGCCGCGCGCGCCGGGCGGGCGCGGGAGGCCTGGGAGCATCACGGCGAGGCCGAGGAGGTGGCGCGGCGCCTCGGCAACGGACCTGATCCGTACGGCCTGCAGGTGCTGCCGGGCAATGTCGCGATTCACGGTTGCGCCATCGCGGTCGAACTCGGCGACTACGACTGCGCGCTGCGCATGGACGAACGCATCGTGCTCTCCCCCCGCCTCTGGCCGGAGCGTCGCGCCCACCACGAAATCGATATGGCCCGCGCCTGCCTGGGCGTGGGGCGGCACAAAGAGGCGCTCCACCGAATCCTGAAAGCGGAAAAGATCGCGCCACAAATGACGCGATATCATCCCACATCGCGCGAAACGGTCATGGAGCTCGAGCGGAAGTATCGCACCCTTCCGGAATCCCTGCGCGCGCTCGAGCGCCGGATGGGACTCTGATAATCGTTTTTGTCAAGGCGGCCGTTGTTCACAAGATGTGAACAACGGCCGTCGCGATTATTTCTAAGGTGTGCAACGGCCCCCGCGACCCCTGGGGAGCAGGTGAGGGATTACAACCGCCGGCCATCGGTTGCGATGCCGGCGGGCGACGTGCACAAGGGAGAAACGCAATGTCGAGGCCTCGGCCCACCGATGTCGACGCGAGTCCCGCCGCGCCACCGCGCGCGGCCATGGTCGACGGGCTGCGAGATCTGGGTGACATTCGCGACCCGCGCGTCGCCGCCGCGTTCTTCCGGGTCCCCCGGCACCTGTTCGCACCGGACGAGCCGCTGGAGGCCGGCTACGCCCTCGACCGGCCGGTGGACCGGCACTTCTCGCGCGTCCGGACGGCCGGGCGCGCCTCGGCCACCCGGCTCGAGGCGATGCTGCTCGAGCAGGCCGGCGTGGAACGCGGCATGCGCTGCCTGGAGATCGGCGCCGGCTACACCACCGCGCTCCTCGCCGAGCTGGTCGGGGAGGAGGGCGAGGTCGTCGCCGTCGACGCCGACCCCGACGTCGTCGACCGGACCGCCCGCCGCGTCGCCGCCGCCGGGTACCGCCAGGTGACCCTGTGCCGCGCCGACGGGGAAGACGGCGCGCCCGAGCACGCCCCCTTCGACCGGGTGATCGTCACCTCCGGCGCCTGTGACGTGCCGCCGACCTGGATCGACCAGCTCACCGACGACGGCGCGATCGTGGTTCCGCTGCGCATCCGCGGGCTCACCTGCGGGCTCGTGCTCGAGCGCGAGGACGACCACCTCGTCGCGCGCTCGGCGCAGGTCTGGGGGTTCGTCCCGCTGCGCGGCGCCGCGGCGTGCGCCGAGCACCTGGTGACCCTCGGCGGGCGGGAGATCGCGTTACGGTTCGACGGGGAACGGCCCGGCGACACCGAGATGCTCGCCGCCGCGCTCGACGCGCCGCGCGTCGAGGCCTGGTCCGGGGTGCGGATCGGCCTCGGCAAGCCGTTCGAGCTGCTCGAGCTGTGGCTGGCGAGCGTGCTCGACGGCTTCTGCCTGCTGTCGGTGAACCCCACCCGCGACTCCGGCCGCGTCGATCCGGCGCACCGCGTCGCCTGCCCCGCGATGGCCGGCGCGGGCGGCCTCGCCCACCTCGCGCTGCGCCGTACCGGCCCCATCGCGGAGTTCGGCGCGCACGCCTACGGCCCCGACGCGGCCCGGCTCGCCGAGGAACTCGCCGAGCAGGTGCAGGTCTGGGACCGGTACCACCGCGGCGGCCCCGGCCCGCGGATCACGGTCCATCCGGCCGGGGACGCCGCGGGGCCCACGGACGCGGGCCGCCTCCCCGACGGCCGCGTCATCGCCAGGCGGCACGTCCGCGTCGCGGTCCGATGGCCCTCGCCGACCGGCCCGGGGTTCGTCCCGCACCCGTGGTACGACACCCTGCACGTCGGCTGAGCCCGTGCGGCGAGCGCGCCCGGACCCCTGGTCGTCGGCCGTGGGGACCCTGATGACGGCCGACGCGCCTGCTCCGGGTCCGGGTCGGGGTCGAGGCCGGTACGGCCTCGCCGCGCTCGCCGGGACGCGCGTACCGCGGCCTGCCGGCGCCCGTCCGGGCGGGCGGCCGGCCCGTGCCCACCTGGCAGGTCTGTGGTCCGCGGTCACCGAGCCCGGCCCGCCCGGCGGCCCACCCTCACCCAATCCGATCGAATCGGCGACGGCGCGGCGTCGGCACGATCGGGGCGGGGCCGCCGGGCGGTGCCGTTCGGCGGTTCAGTGGCCCGGGGTGTCCGCGGGCAGCTCGATCCGATCCAGCGAGTACGGCGTGCCGGCCAGCGCGTCCGACAGGATGGCCTGCATCACCGGCAGCGGCACCAGGCAGTCGGCGCACGCGTCCGGCCCGGCCTCGATCCGCACCACGACCTTCTCCCCCTCGCCGACCTGCCAGTCGAGGCTGTAGCCGTCGGAGGCGAGCATCTCCTTGAAATGGCCGAACGCCGCATCCAGGGTCTTTTGCGTCATCACACATCCCTCACCGGCGCGATCGAAGGGGCGTCCCCCCGCGGCCCGAAGGTCTCGATGATCGTCGACACCCCGGCGTTGTTCGCCCCGGCCACCGCGATCAGGATCGCCTCGGGGCTGTTGAGCGCCGGCACCCGCTCGGGGGTTTCGGAGGCCGAGGCGGTGTCGGGGATGGCGTCGGGGTGGTCGGACGGCAGGCGCCAGCGGCTCAGCCGGGAGATGGCGTCCTTGCCCACCGCCTTGAGCTCCTCGCGGGTGTTGACCGCGTTCTCATAGACAAAGCGGCGCACGTCCTGCTTGCTCCAGCCGCAGGAGGCGAACATCTTCGCATGCTCGGGGCCGAGCACGATCAGCACGCTGGTGGTCTCGTGGATCAGCGCGCCGGTGCGGCGCACGCTGTCGGCAAGGTCGCGGCCGAGCTGTTCGGGGATGCGGGTGTGGCGGGCCTCGATGTGCATGCACGAGCGGATCGTCAGCCCGGTCACCGCGCTGGTCTCAGCATCCAGGCCGTGTTCGACGTGGAACGGCTCCCAGGGGGAGTCCTCTTCGTTTTCGGCGATGCAGGCGCTGTATTTGCCGAAGGTGGCCTGGGTGGCCTGGTCGAGCTGGTGGGGGCGTACCCCGAACACGTTGATCGCGGTCAGGCGGATCGCCCGCCCGATCGTGGCGTTGGCGCGAAAGCCGGAGCCGAAGACGTTGCCTTTGCTGTTGAGCCCGATGCGGTCGCGGATGGGGCCGTTGACCATCAGCAGCGGGGCGGTGCCGGTGGTCGACTGCCAGATGCCCTTCTTCGGGTAGGGCTCTTTGGCCAGGGCGTCCCAGCCGGCGAGCACGACGGGGAAGTACTCGGGCAGGCATCCGGCCAGGGCGGCGTTGATCGCCGCCAGGCGGACGGTGAGCTTGCGGTTGAGGTGCGGCATGACAAACAGCACCTCATCGGGGTCCCGGCCGGTGGTGGCGAGGAACTCGGCCAGGTAGGACTCGGTGACCGGGACGACCGGCAGGCCGTCGGTCCAGCCGTTTCGGGCGTAGTGTTCCATGGCCGCGCGGATGGCGGCGGCGTCGACGGCCGGGGTGTCGAGCTTGGTGCTCATGATCTGCGATCAGCCCTCGTAGTCGATCAGGGGGTCAGGAAAGGGACGGGTCGGGGGTGGGAGCCGGGGTGGGGGGTCAGTTTTCCAGGCCGAGGATGCGCTGGATGTCCGGCAGCACCTCCAGCACGCGCTGGCGCAGCTCGGTCTCGTCGCAGCTGGCCACGGGGTGGCGTACGGCGACGAACTCGTAGCCGGAAAAGCCTTGGAGCTGGGCCATGGCGCGGCCGGAGACGAGGAAGGAGTCGGAGACGATGGCGACGGCGGGGATGCCGGCGCGTTCGAGCATGATGCCGTCGGCGACGGTGGCGGCGCTGCAGGAGCCGCAGTCGCCGACGGCGGTGATGACCAGGTCGCATTCGGCGGTGAGCTTGTTGAGGACCTGCTCGGTCATGGGGGTGCCGAAGTAGTCTTTGGCGTATTCGCGGACCTGGCCGGTGCCGTGGCGGGCCTGGAGTTCGCGTGCCACGTGCCGCAGCAGGTTGGTGGCGTTGGGTTTGGTGTTGTCGAGCAGGCCGATGGTCAGGCCCTGCAGGGTTCCGGGCCTGGGGGCGAGGGTGGTGTCGGCGGCCTGGTCGGCGTTGCCGGTCGGGTCGAGCAGGTGTTCGAGTTCGGGCATGTCCCCGGACGCCTCCTGGGTTGGGTCATGGGGGTGCTTGGTGGTCAGCTAAGCACGACCCCGGATGGATGACAAGATTGTGAACAATATTGCCCGACAGATTGTCGTCCGTGCAGCCGCGACGGCGGATCTCTCTCCCCGGACATGGCTCCGCCCCGTGGCAGAAGGGATCCGCGGATGGGACGTCGGTACGGCACGCGACAGCGCGCGGGCGCATACCGCACACCGCGATGGCGGGGTCACCGAACGGTCGCACGCTCCGCGGGTCCGCGGGCGAAGCCGCGAACGGGGCCGGGTCTCCTCGCCCCGGCGGAGAGCGACACCACATGCCGAGCGCGTACGGGCTGTGCGGGCCGGCGGCGGGGCCGGCCGCGTACGCGTGGCCGTCGACGAGCACCGTCGGGCGCTCCGGTCGCCTTCCTGTCGACGTTTGCAGCGTAGTTATCGTTTACAGGATTGTCCATAATCGCCAAAGCGGGTGGGTGTGTGGGGGAATGACCAATCCATCCCGATATGTCCCCACCGCCGAGGTTGTGGCAGGCCCTGACCTGCGCGGATGATGCAGGCGCGCCCTCGGCCCGACGTGGCCGCCGGGCCGGGGTGCGGAAGGAGCGGATCGACATGGCGAACGAGCGGCGGTCGGTGCTCCGCCGAGCGCTGCGCATCCTCGACACGATCAAGGATGCAGGGGAGGGGCTCAGCCTCTCCGAGATCAGCCGGCGATCGGGGGTTCCGCTCAGCACCACCCATCGCATCGTCGGTGAGCTGCACGAATGGGGTGCGCTCGAGCGCGACGAGTCCGGCGAGTACCGGATCGGGCTACGGCTGTGGGAGGTCGCGGCCGCCACCCCGCGGTCCGGCGGCCTGCGCAGCGTGGCCCTGCCGTTCATGCAGGACCTCTTCGAGACCACGCACCGGGGCGTGCACCTGGCGATCCGGGAGAAGGACCAGGTCGTCTTCGTCGAGCGCTTCCTCAGCCCGGAGACCGCCACCGACCGGACCCGCGTCGGCGGCAGGTACGAGCTGCACGCCACCGCGATCGGGCTGGTCCTGCTCGCGCACGCCCCCACCGAGCTGCAGGAGGAGATCGTCACCGGCCCGCTCAACGGGCCGAACTGGCACCCCCCGATCACCGAGCGGGAGCTGCGGCAGAAACTCGCCGACATCCGCCGCGCCGGCTACGCCACCAGCGTGGTCCGCAACGAGCACCTCTCGGTGGCCGCCCCCATCTACAACCACACCGGCCAGGTGGTCGCCGCGCTCTCCCTGATCCTGCCGCTGAACGAGCCGTACGGACCGAGCCTCGCCCATCTCCTCGCCACCGCGCGCGGCATCTCCCGTGCGTTGGGCGCCCCTCAGGGGCGGATACGACCTGCGATGCCTTCCAATATGTGGAAAGGTGGCTAGGCAATGACGCTTATGAGACGCAAGTCTCATTCGCGTCGACTTTGGCTGTGAGTCGACACCAACGCATCGAGGAGACGACGTGCGTACTACCCCCCGCAACGAGCTCCCGTTAAGCCGACGGTCCTTTATCAGCCGCACCGCCCTTGCCGTGACCGCGGCCACAGCCGGAGGCGGACTCCTCGCCGCCTGCGGCACCGAGTCCGAGACAGGAGGTGGTGGTGACTCTTCCGGGGGCGGCACCCGGAAGATGACCTTCCTCAGCCCGATTCCCCTCGAGTCGCTCTCCCTTGCGCCCGAGCTGCTCGCGGTGGCCGGAGGCTACTTCGAGAAGCACGGGCTCGAGGTGGAGCTGCAGGCCACGAAGGGGACGGCCCAGGCGATGCAGACCCTGCTGTCCGGTGTGGCGCCGGTCGCCCGCATCGGCCAGATCGACGCGATGACGGCGATCGCCACCGCCGGCCAGCCGCTGGTCAACATCGCCATGCCGTTCCGCACCACCGCGCTGCGGTTCGTCTACAGCAAGAAGAACCACCCGATCGAGAAGCCCCAGGACATGGTCGGGACGATCATGGGCGTGCCCTCCGAGGGCGGGACCAGCGACAAGGTCGTCTCCCTGGTGCTGGCGAACGCGGGCATCGCGCCCACGGAGGTCAAGCGCCAGGTCGTGGGCCTCTCGCCGGGCACGTTCAACCTTGTCCAGCAGGGGCGGATCGCCGGCTACGTGGTGAGCATCGACACGGCCAACATCCTCACCGCACAGAATCCCGATGCGGGGGTGTTCGACCCCACCAAGTACGTCAAGTCGGACGGCCAGCTCTACGCCACCACCAAGGAGAACCTCACCAAGGAGGCGGACAGCCTGCGCCGGTTCCTCGCGGCCATCCGCGAGGCGATGGCGTTCATGGTGGCCGACGAGAACTTCGACGAGACGATCACCATCCTGCGTGGCAAGTACAAGTTCGCCACCCTCGACAACGACGCCATCGCCCGCGCGAGCCTCGGCATGCTGCGCGAGAGCTGGACCGGGGGCGATCGCAGCAAGCCCCTGCTCGTCACCGACGAGGCGGCGTGGGCGGCCGGATACAAGGAACTGACCGACGCAGGGCTCCTCCAGTCCGGCGAGGACCCGAAGTCCTGGTTCGACAACAGCCTGTTGCCCAAGTCGTAGGCCTCGCGGGCCGGCCGACGGGCACGTATCGACGAAAGGAGCCGGATGTCCCCGGACAGCGCCGAGGCGGTCAAGACGACCGCCGGAGCCCGGCAGAGCTCCCGAACCGGGGCCGCCGGAGCGGCGAAACTCGAGCTCATCGGTGTCGGCAAGGAGTTCCGCACCAAGCGTGCGCACACCGTCGCCCTGTCGGACATCAATCTGACGATCAACGACGGCGAGTTCGTCTCGATCATCGGGCGGTCGGGATGTGGCAAGACCACGCTGCTGCGCATGCTCGCAGGGCTGCTCAGTCCCACGACCGGACAGATCCTGGTCGAGGGCAGGTCGCTGTGGAACGGCACCAAGGTCGATACCTCCGTCGTGTCGCAGCTCGGCGTGGTGTTCCAGGAGGCGAACCTCTTCCCCTGGTACTCCGTGGCCGAGAACATCGCGCTGCCGCTGCAGCTTCGCGGTGACGACAAGGCCTCGCGGATGAAGCGCGCGTACGAACTCGCCGAGCTCGTCGGGCTCGGCGGGTTCGAGCGCTCCTACCCGCGGGAGCTCTCCGGCGGCATGCGGCAGCGCGTCGCGATCGCGAGGGCGCTGAGCATCAACCCGAAGCTGCTGCTGATGGACGAGCCGTTCGGCGCCCTCGACGCGCTCACCCGCGAGCGCATGAACCTTGAGCTGCAGCGGATCTCGCTCGCCACCAAGGCGACGGTGGTCTTCATCACCCACGACATCAACGAGGCGGTGTTCCTCGGCGACCGCGTCGTGCACCTGACGCCCCGGCCCGGCCGGATCCACCAGATCCGTACGATCGACTTCCCCAAGCCGCGGAGCATCGACGTGCAGACCGAGCCGGAGTTCGGCGTCATCGTCCGGGAACTGCGCCACGCGCTCGACGAGGACGAGAAGAGGTGAGGGGCGTGTCCCGCGATCGATCCCGCAAGCTGCTGCCCTGGATCAGCACGCCGATCATTCTCGTGCTGGCCTTCGTCGCCTGGGACGTCTTCGTCCGCGTCTCCGAGATCTCCGACGCGGTGCTGCCGCCGCCGGGCCGGGTGCTGTCGGAGATGGTCACGGTGCTGACCACGGCGGAGACCTGGGAGCACGCCTGGATCACCACCTCGGAGACCCTCGGCGGCTTCCTCATCGCCCTCGTGGTCGGCGTCGTGGCCGGCGTGGTGCTGGGCAAGGTGCCGTGGCTGGAGCTGAGCCTCCGCCCGGTGATCGTCGCCTCCCAGGTGGTGCCGAAGGTCGCGCTCGTGCCGCTGTTCGTGATCTGGTTCGGGTTCGGGATCACCTCGAAGGTGGTCATCTCCGCGATGCTCGCCTTCTTCCCGATCATGCTGAACACGCAGCTCGGCGTGCGCTCGGTGGAGGCGGGCCAGCGCGAGGTGATGCGCAGCCTCAACGCCACCCGGTGGCAGACGTTCCGGCACCTGGAGATGAAGAGCACGCTGCCGTACGTGCTCGCCGGCATGGAGGTCGGCATCGTGCTCGCGATCATCGGCGCGATCGTCGGCGAGTACCTCGGCGGCAGCGAGGGGCTCGGCTACATGCTGGTGCGCACCCTCAACGACCTCAACGCCTCGGCGATGTTCGCCACCACCATCCTGCTGTCGCTCATCGGCCTGCTGCTCTACTTCGCGGTCAACGCGCTCAAGCGGTTCCTCATCCCCTGGCACGAGTCCGTCTACGCGCAGCAGGACCTCAACGGCTGACAAGACCACCCTCCCGGGGCCCGGTTCTCCCGGCCGGGCCTCGGGGCGGGTCAGGGATCCCGGCCCAGGGTACGGCCCGCCGTACCAGGGGTGGGGAGGCGGGGCTCCCCTGCCGGCCTCAGGGCGGAACCAGGGTGACGCCGGGGTGAATCCGGATATACGCGGCGATAAGTCGCGGGCAGTGTGGAGGCATGAGCGAACTGCAGCCACACCCGGTGAAACAGCTTCGGCGTACCCGTCACGGCCGCATCGTCGCGGGCGTCTGCTCCGGCATCGGCGACTTCATCGGCGTCGACCCCAACATCGTCCGCGTCGCCCTCGCCATCGCGAGCTTCTTCGGCGGCCTCGGCATCGGCGTCTACGCCGTCGCCTGGCTGATCATCCCCGAGGAGGGCAAGAGCGGCTCGATCCTGCAGGACCTGATCGACAAGCAGAAGGCGCGGCAGGCCGACGGCTCCTGGCCGCGGATCCAGTGGCCGACCCCGTCGTCCACCACGCCGACCACGTACGGCAACGGCGCCCCGTACGGCCCGGCCGAGGCGGCGCCCCAGCCCGGGCCCCAGCCCGAGCAGGCCCCGACCGGCCCGCGTCCCACCGGCGAGCGGCCGGGGACGGATGTCTGACCGCCGGCCCTCCCACCGGGGCCGCTCGCTCTCGCCCGGCCGGGCGGGACCGGGACGGCCCGGTGGGGGAGCCACGACCCGCGGGCGGCCAGCCCGCACCCGCGTGGTGGCGGGGCCGGTCAGCCCGAGGTCGGCTGGGCGCGCATCCGGGCGATGATCCCGTCCTGCGACCGCGCCCAGCCGGGGAACAGCAGGGCGGCGCAGACCAGCCCGCCCAGCCCGGCGAGGGCGACCACCGGCTCCGGGCCGAGCCGCTCGGCCGCCGCCCCGCCGAGCAGGATCCCCACCCCCTGCACGGCGAACAGCCCCGACTGCACCAGCCCGAACGCCTGCCCCCGCCGCTCGGCGGGCACGCACAGCACGAACGCCGCGTTCGCCGCCAGCTGGTAGGCGCCGCCGATCCCGGAGACGATCCACAGCAGCAGCACCACCGGCAGCGGCGGCTCCAGCACGCAGAGCACGAGCGGCGCGCAGCTCAGCATCGCCATCCAGCCCATCAGCCGCAGCCGCCCCGTGGGCGAGACGTACCGGGTGAACAGCACCGCCCCGATCACCGTCCCGGTCGGCAGCGCGGCCATGAGCAACCCGCTCGCCACCGGCAGCATGCCCGGGTCGTCGGTGACCGTGGCCGCGTACGGCACGGCGATGCCCTCGGTCACCACGTAGAACCCGCACAGCCAGGCCATGAGCACGAGCGTGCGCAGCCGCCGGTCGCCGAACACCAGCCGGGCGCCCGCGGCCGCCATGCGCAGCGGCGACGGGCGCGCCTCGCCGTCCCGGCAGGGGGCGGGGCGGCGCCGTACCGCGGCGACGAGGATGAGCGCGGAGGCGAGGAAGGTGGCCGCGTCGAGCGCGAGCGCGCGGTACGGGCCGAGGTTGAGGATGGCCACGCCGCCGAGCGCGAAGCCGAGCAGCTGCACGCCCTGGTTGGTCATGTTCTGCAGCGCCGACCCGACGACGTACCGGTCCCCGGTGAGGATGTCGGGCAGCAGCGCGGCCCGGGCCGCGGAGAACGGCGCGCTCAGCGTCATCACGCCGAACAGCAGCACGCACAGCACCCAGAGCGGCATGCCGGGTACGGCCATCGCCGCGACCAGCACCGCCCGGGCCAGGTCGCACACGATCATCACGCGCCGGCGCGCGTACCGGTCGGCGAGACCGGCGAGCAGCGGGCCGCCCACGATCGGCGGCAGGTAGGTCAGCGCGTACACCACGGCGGTGACCAGCGGTGACTCGGTGCGCTGGTAGACGAGCACGCCGAGCGCGACCTGGGCGAACTGGTCGCCGAGCAGCGACAGCCCCTGGGCGAGCCACAGGGCGCGGAACTCGCCAAGGGCGATGACCTCGCGATACGTCGCCCGGCCGTCGGATGTGGCGCGCTCGGTGTCGAGCGGTCGCCGCGGCAGCCGGCCGGACCCGGTGGCCGTCATGTGCCTCCGCCTGAGTCGCGGGCGCGCGGCCCATCACTGACAGGTTGTGTTCACGACGTAACCTACAGTGCCCGCCGCCGGAGGCGTTTGCAACCGGTTGGAGTCAGGCCGTTTCAAACTGTAATCGGATGTGGTGGTCGCGATGCGGCGGGTAACGGGGGGAAGGTCGGGTAGGCCGGGATTCACCACCCCAGCTCGTGGAGGCGCTCGTCGCTGATGCCGAAGTGGTGCGCGATCTCGTGCACGACGGTGATCTGCACCTCCTCGACCACGTCCTCCTCGGTCTCGCAGATCTCCAGCGTGGGGTTGCGGTAGATCTCGATGCGGTCGGGCAGCACGCCCGAGTACCAGCTCCCTCGCTCGGTGAGCGGCACCCCGGTGTAGAGGCCGAGCAGCCCCGGCTCCGGCGGGTCGTCCACGACCACGACGACCACGTTGTCCATCAACTTCGCGAGTTCCGGCGGAATCGTGTCCAACGCCTCCGCGACGAGCTCCTCGAACCTCTCCCGCGAAACATCGATCACGCCGTCCATCGTTCCATCGGTACGCGGGGCCGCGCGAGACCGCGGCGCACAGGCGAGAACGGAGGCGATACGGGGTAGGCAAAGGTTGGATGAATCCGACACGTCTGGTCGAGCACGCTCGCGCGCTGACGCGGCACCGCCTGGTACGGCGGGCGGCCGCGATCTTTTTCGTGGTCGCCGTGGCCCTCGCCGGGGCCCTGCTCGGCATCACGCTCGGCGCGCAGGTGCGCACCGAGGTCGGACCGGCCGACATCGGCCTGCGCCTCACCCCGTCCCTCACCGGCGAGACCGTCCTCGACGTACGCCCGCTCGGCACCCTCGGCTTCGACACCCACAACGCCCCGCTGCGGCTCGACATGACCGTGGACGGGGTGCACCCGGAGAAGGCCCAGGAAATCCTGGAGAACCCGCGCTGGGCCGACCGGCTGCCGGAGCGGATCGAGGAGGACCTCCAGGAGGGCCTGTGGCGGCTCCTCGCCGAGGCGGCGGTGCTCGCGGTCCTCGGGGCCGGGATCGCCGGTCTCGTGGTGTTCCGGAGCCTGCGCAGGGCCACCTGGGCCGCGCTCACCGGGCTCGTCGCGGTCGCGCTCACGGCCGGGCTGTCCGCGGCCACGTTCAACCCCAAGGCGATCTCCGAGCCCCGCTACACCGGCCTGCTCACCGGCGTGCCGTCCCTCGTCGGCGAGGCCGAGGCGATCGTGACCCGGTTCTCCGAGTACCGGGGCCAGCTCGCCAAGCTCGTCACCAACGTGTCCCGGCTCTACCAGGCCGGCCGCAGCCTGCCGGTGTTCGAGCCCGACCCGGACACGATCCGGGTGCTGCACGTCTCCGACATCCACCTCAACGTGGCCGCGTGGAACGTGATCAAGTCGCTCACCGAGCAGTTCCAGATCGACCTGATCATCGACACCGGCGACATCAGCGACCACGGCACCAAGGCGGAGAACAGGCTCCTCGACGAGATCGGCCGCCTCGGCGTGCCGTACGTGTTCGTGCGCGGCAACCACGACTCGAAGACCACCGAGCGCGCGGTCGCCAGGCACAAGAACGCGATCGTGCTCGACGGTACCGCCGCGACCGTGAAGGGCCTGCGCATCTACGGCATCGGCGACCCGCGGTTCACCCCGGACAAGTCGGCCAAGCCGATCCCGGACGAGAAGCTCGCCGAGATCGGCCGCGAGCACGCCTCGCGGGTGGTCCCGCCGGAGTGGCCGCGCTCGTCGTCCACCTCGGCGCCCGACCGCATCCCCGCCGACGTCGTCGCGGTGCACGACCACACCATGGGCCGCCCGTTCGCCGGCCGGGTCCACCTGATCCTCAGCGGCCACGTGCACGACCGGCGCACCGAGATGCTGCCCGGCGGCACCCGCCTCATGATCCAGGGCTCCACCGGCGGCGCGGGCCTGCGCGGCCTGGAGCACGAGGAGCCGACCCCGATCATGGCCTCGGTGCTCTACTTCGACAAGAAGGACAAGCGGCTGCAGGCGTGGGACGACATCACCCTCGGCGGCCTGGGGCAGCAGTCGGTTCAGATCCAGCGTCACCTGGAGACCGACCCGGGGCGTACAATCGAGCCGGGACCACCGGCCGACTCGTCGCCAGCGAGCTCAGCCGGCCCC
This sequence comes from Thermopolyspora flexuosa, assembly GCF_006716785.1. NCBI lineage: Bacteria > Bacillati > Actinomycetota > Actinomycetes > Streptosporangiales > Streptosporangiaceae > Thermopolyspora > Thermopolyspora flexuosa. Next base: position 452,964 of record NZ_VFPQ01000002.1, read on the forward strand.
ACGGCGACGCCGTCCACGCTCGCGGGCTGAAATCACTTTGGCATCGAGGACCATCGTCCCCTATGCTTCAGTCGTCCCCGACGGGAAGGCGTCAAGGACAGGGCGGCAGCCCTAGCCCCCATCGTCTAGCGGCCTAGGACACCGCCCTTTCAAGGCGGCGGCACGGGTTCGAATCCCGTTGGGGGCACGGCGCGAAGCACACCAGAGAGCTGGTACGCTAAACGAGCCGAACAACGCGGAAGCCACAAACTTCCTCGACACAAGGTCCTGTAGAGCAGCTAGGAGTGCTCGCCACCCTGTCAAGGTGGAGGTCGCGGGTTCAAATCCCGTCAGGACCGCTCCCGGTAGGCGGACCCTACCGAGGTCAGGTAGCTCAGTTGGTACGAGCGTCCGCCTGAAAAGCGGAAGGTCGGCGGTTCGACCCCGCCCCTGACCACCCGATCCGAGTAGCGACGACGCCCCGCCCAAGCACTTGGGCCGGGGCGTTTTTGCGTTGCCGGGCGACCTATTTGCGCGACCACGGCACCGGGTGGCCGGGAAACCCGTCTCGCATTCGTCAGGCGGCCGGAGCCGTACGGTGAACCGGGCCGGCCGGAGCGTGCGTGGCACGCGTGCCACGACGGCGTACGGGCCACCCACGGGCGGGTGCAGGCCGCGGCGGGCGCCGCCTTGGTCCCGGGTGCCTCGCGATCGTCCTGGTCGCGACGTAGGAAGAAACCATGCCGGTGCAATCACGGATGACGCCGCCGCAGCGCGTGTTCCTGGCCGCGGGTCTGGCGGTCTTCGTGCTCGCGTACGGGTACCTGTTGGCCACCGGGAACACCGCGATCAGCGTGTCGCGGGATCCGGGGGCGGCGAAGGCGTCGCTGTGGTCGGCGATCCTGCCGCCGCTGGCGGCCATCGTGCTCACCTGGGCCGTCTCGCCGCGGGCCCGGGTGCCGCTGCCGCTCGCCGGCCTGCCGCCAGGCCGCGTGGCCAGGGAGGCCTGGGCGCTGGTCGGGGCGGCGGTCGTCATGGCGCTGGCCGCGCCGTTCGCGCAGGGAGGGCTCTACCCGCTCGCCAAGCTCCTCCTGCTGCTGATCGTGCCGCTGGTGGCCTTCCGGCTGACCAGGGGCACGGGGGAGAAGGCCAGGGCGATCCCGGCCCCGGTCACCTGGCTCGCCCCGCTGCCCGCGGTCGCGGCGTGGTTCCTGCTGTCGCAGGTGGGCCCGCTCGCGATTCCGCTGACCCGGCAACTGCCCGATCCGGTCACGCTCGCCGTGGGCTCGCTGCTGACGTTCCTGACCGCGAGCCTGCTGGAGGAGGTGTTCTACCGGGCCTGGCTGCAGACGCGGCTGGAGGTCCGGTACGGCCGGTGGCCCGCGATCGTCGCCCAGGCCCTGCTGTTCGCCGCGATGCACAGCGGCCGCGTGACCTCGGACGGCATCCTGCTCGGCCTGGCCACCATCGTCGCCTTCCAGGGCGTGTTCGGGCTCATGCTCGGCCACCTGTGGGCGCGGTACCGCAACTTCTGGGCGATCGTCTTCGTGCACACGGTGACGAACCTCGTCTACGTGCCCATGCTCCTGGGCCGCGCCTAGCCGGCGGACGGGTCACGCCAGCAACGCGTCCGCCCACAGCCGTTCGCGCGCCTCGATGTAGTCGGCGTCGTCGCGCCAGTACCCGCCGTGGCCGTCGCGCCACAGCGTGGTCCACGGTTCGGCGCCGATGGCCGCTTGGTCGCGGAGGAAGTCGTGCATGGCCCGGGTACGGCGGGCCAGCAGGGGGACGAGCGCGCGGCGCTCGGCCTCGGCCAGGCCGTAGGCGTCGGCGAAGGCGCGCACGCGGGCCGCGGCGTCGGGGTCGGGGCGTTGCCAGGTGGGGTGGGCCGACAGCGGCACGAAGCCGTGGATGGCGTAGGCGAGGTCCCACAGCCGGGTGCCGGGCGCGGCGCAGTCCCAGTCGATGAAGGCGAAGCGGTCGTGGCCGTCGGCGACGAGGTTCCACGGGGCCAGGTCGTTGTGGGCGATGATGTCGGTCTCGCCGTCCGGCGGCATGAGCACCTGCCACCGGGCGTCGGGCGGCGGGACGAAGTCCGCCACGGCGTCGTGGAACTCCCGGATCAGGCGGGCGACCCGGGCGAGCCGGTCCGGCGGGTCGAGCAGGGCGAACCGGTCGGGCCACACCACCTCGCCGGGCACGAAGGTGAGCACCTCCCGGCCCCGTTCGTCGATACCGAGCGGGCGCGGCGCGCCCCGGAACCCCACCTCGTGCAGGTGGGCAAGGAGGGCGTGCACCGCCGGGGTCCACGGGCCGCTCGGCCGCCGCACCGTGTCGCCGACCCGCACCACGCCACCGCTGACGTTGCCGCCGTGCAGCGGCACCTCGTCGTCCGTCCGCACGGCCCCCACTCTGCCCGCGCGGGCGGCCGCGCGGCACACGATTTTCCGGGCGCGGGCGGTACGGCCCGGCCCGCCCGGCGCCCCGGTGCAACCGGTTGCGATCCCTACGGCGTGCGGCGCGAGGGCGGGGTGCCCGCCCCAGGGCGGGAGGCGGGCACCCCTCTCTCTGCGACCCCCGGAAAGGGAAGGGCCGGTCGGCGGCCGTGTGTGTCCGCCCGATGCGGCCGCCGCACCGGAGCTCAGGTGGCGAGGAACCGCTCGTAGAAGACGCGGTCGGGCGGCACGATCCCGGCGGTGGCCTGGGTGACCGCGTCGATCAGCGGCGGCGGCCCGCACACGTACACGTCGGGCACCTCCGGCGCCTCGGCGAGCGCGGCGGCGACCGCGTCGGCCGGGGTGCCCACGCGCCCCTGCCACGACGGCCCCGGCTTCCACACGCACACCTCGTAGCCGAAGCCGGGCAGCTCGGCCGCGACCGCGTCCAGCTCGGCGACGCCGAACACGTCCGCCTCCTCGTTCACCCCGAGGAACAGCCGCGCCGGATGCGGCTCCTGCCACTCGGCCATGTGCCGCACCATGGCGAGCAGCGGCGCCAGCCCGGTGCCGCCGGCCACGAACCAGCGCGGCCGCAGCCCGGTCTCGTGCAGCCCGAACGCGCCCTGTGGCCCGTGCGCCAGCAGCCGCCCGCCGATCCGGGCGTCCTGCCGCAGGTAGGACGAGAACGCCCCGCCGGGCCGCAGCCGGATGTAGAACTCGAGCAGCCCCTCCCAGTTCCCGGTGTTGGCGAGCGAGTACGCCCGCTTCACGCCCTCCTCACCGGGCACCTGGAGCTCCATGAACTGCCCGGGCTCGAACTGGGCGTCGAGGCCGCCCGCCTCGTCCTCGGCGAGCCGCAGCGTCAGCCGTACCGTGTCCCGCGCCACCGGGTCGAGCCCGATGATCTCGGCCTCGCGCACCGGGATGCCGCCGTACAGGATCCGCGACGACTCGTACGGCAGCGCCACCGCCAGCGGCTCCCGCGGCACGGTACGGCACAGCAGCACCTCGCCGCAGGCCCGCCGCTCCTCCGGCAGCGCCGCGGGGCTGTGCGCGCCGAGCTCGTACCCGCCCTGCACCACGGTGGCGCGGCAGGAGCCGCAGGTGCCGCTGCGGCACGAGGCGGGGAGGGCGGCCCCGGCCTCCGCCGCGGCCTCGAGCACGGTCTGCCCGGGCGCGCAGGTGACCTGGAGCTCCTCCCCGTCGGCGGTGGTGAGGGTCACCGGGAGGCCGTCGGCCTGCCGCGCGCCGACGGCCCCGGTCTCGGCGATCGAGGTCATGCCCGCTCCAGCGCGCTGGCGAGGTCGGCCTGGACGTCGCCGATGATCCGCAGCCCGAACCGCTCGGCGAGCCGCTCGGCGAGCGCGGGGGTGAGGAACGCGGGCGGCTGCGGCCCGACGCGGATGTCCTTCACCCCGAGCGCGAGCAGGGTGAGCAGCACCGCGATCGCCTTCTGCTCGGTCCACGCGAGGGTGAGGGTGAGCGGCAGGTCGTTGATGCCGCACCCGAAGGCGTCCGCGAGCGCCGCGGCGATCTTGATGGCGGAGTGGCTGTCGTTGCACTGGCCGACGTCGAGCAGCCGCGGGATGCCGCCGATCTCGCCGAAGTCGTGCCGGTTGAACCGGTACTTGGCGCAGCCGAGGGTGAGGATCACGGTGTCCTGCGGCAGCGCGAGCGCGAGCTCGCGGTAGTAGTCCCGGCCCGGGGTGGGCCCGTCGCAGCCGCCGATGAGGAAGAAGTGCCGGATCGCGCCCTGCTTGACCGCCTCCACCACGCGGTCGGAGACGGCGAGCACGCTGTCCCGGGCGAAGCCGACCGTGATGTACTCCTCCGGGCCGTCCTCGGTGAACCCGGGCGTCGCCTTCGCCGCCTGGATCAGCGGCGTGAAGTCGTGGTCCGCGATGTGCCGCACGCCGGGCCAGCCCACCGGGCCGGCGGTGAAGATGCGCCGCCGGTAGCTCGCGTGGGGCTCGATGATGCAGTTCGAGGTCATCAGGATCGGCCCGGGGAACGCGGCGAACTCGCGCTGCTGGTCGTGCCAGGCCCCGCCGTAGTTGCCGACGAGGTGCGGGTACGCCTTGAGCTTCGGGTAGGCGTGCGCGGGCAGCATCTCGCCGTGCGTGTACACGTTGATCCCGGTGCCCGCGGTCTGCTCGAGCAGCGCGGCGAGGTCGCGCAGGTCGTGGCCGCTGACCAGGATCGCCTTGCCCTTGACCGGGGTGACCCGCACCGCGGTGGGTTGCTGGGCGCCGAAGGTGCCGGTGTTCGCCGCGTCGAGCAGCTCGATCACGGAGAGGTTGAGCCGGCCGAGGCCGAGCGCCCGCTCGAACAGCTCCTCCACATCCTTGGGGTCCTCGGCGAGGTAGGCGAACGCCTTCTCGATCTCGGCGAAGATCTCCGGCCGCCGGTGGCCGAGCACGCACGCGTGGTACGCGTAGGCGCAGATGCCCTTGAGCGCGTACAGGTGGAGGTTGCGCAGGCCGACCACGTCGGCGCCGACGATGTCGAGGCCGGCGAGCACGCCCTTCGTGCCGGCCTGGCGGCGCAGCCCGTCCTGGTCGGCCTCGGGGCTCCAGGCGGCCGGCCCGCCGAGCGTCTCGGGCTCCAGGCCGCGCGCCCGCGCCGCCTCCTCGTATCGGGCCCGCACCCGGTCGCGCACGGCCGCGGCCTCGCGCAGCAGCCCGGCGAACCGGGTCGGGTTGAAGTTCACGTTGGTGAGGGTCGTGAAGACCGCGTAGAGGATGAACTCGGAGGCCTCGTCGTCCGGGACGCCGAGGGAGCGCGCCCTCGTGGCGTACTGCGCGATGCCCTTGACCGCGTGGAGGAGCAGGTCCTGCAGGTCAGAGGTGATCGCGTTCTTCCCGCAGTTGCCGACGGGGCCGCCACACCCGGGATTCGCACCGCTGCGGTCGGTCTGTTCGCACTGGTAGCAGAACACGTCGTCTCTCCCGTGAGTACTGGCGGTTACCGCCGCGATCCTGCCGGGGGGACGACGTGGTTTCCTTGACGCGCGTCAACTCGACGGCGTCAGCGGCCATACTGTGGCGGAACTCACGACCTGCTCAAGCCGGTCGACGTCGTGCAGGGTGATGCGCCGCCCCCGCACGCTGATCAGCCCGTCCGCGGTCAGGTCGCGCAGCACCCGGGAGAGGGTCTCGGGGGCGATGTTGAGCCGGGAGGCGAGCACCTGCTTGCGGGTGGGCAGCACCACCACCCGCTCCCCGGGCGTGGCCTCGCCGGCGTCCGCCTCCGCGGCGTCCTCGCCGGGCTCCTGGCTGAGCAGGAAGCCCACGACCCGCTGGATGCTCGAGCGCAGCGAGTACGCCTCGACGTCGCGGATGAGGCGGCGCAGCCGTACCGCCATGTTGGCGAGCAGGCGGCGGGCGAACGACGGGTCCCGGTCGATCAGGTCGAGCACGGCGGTGCTGGAGACCGCGAGCAGGGTGGTGGCGACGAGCGCGGTCGCGGTGACCGGGTACCGCTGGCCGTCGAACACCACGGCCTCGCCGAAGCTCTCCCGCAGGGTGACGATCTCCACGACCTTCTCGGCCCCGTCCGCGGTGGAGACCGAAAGCTGCATCTGGCCGCGCAGCACGTAGTAGAACCCGCGGACCGGGTCCCCCTGGTGGAAGAGGATCTCCCCCTTGTCGAGCCCGATGACGTGCGAGCCCGCCCGGATGATCTCCATCTGCTCCGGGGTGAGCCCGGTGAACAGCGGTAGCTCACCCAGCAGCTCCGGCGGCGCCGACGCGGTCCTCCCCACGGCCCCGAGGCTACCGCAGGGCCCGCCCACCCCCGCCGGGTACGGCACGGCCGGACGCCTCGCCGCCCCGCGCGAGGGTACGGCGAGCCGTCCGGCCGTCCGATGGGCGCCTTAGAGGACCGCGCCCGAGCTGTCCCGGACCTTGGGCGCCTTGCGCTTCTGCGGCTCGGGCGGCGGCTGCTTGCTGAACCGCTCGAGCTCGATCGAGGTCGGCCCGGCGATGAACGAGGACGAGGCCGTGCCGGCCACGATGCCGATGATCAGCGCGATGGCGAAGTCCTGCAGCGAGTCCCCGCCGAAGAACGCCAGTGCGGCGAGGATGAACAGCGCGCCGAGACCGGTGTTCACGGTACGCGGCACGGTCTGCAGGATCGCGGTGTTCACCACCTGCGGGAACGGCGTGCGGCGCTGCATGCCCCACAGCTCGCGCACCCGGTCGAACACCACGACCTTGTCGTTCACCGAGTAACCGATGATGGTGAGCATCGAGGCGAGGAAGACGCCGTCGATCGGCTTGTTCAGCCAGACGAACGCGCCGACGACCGCGGCCACGTCGACCACGAGCGCGATCACCGCCGCGGTGCCGAAGGTCCAGCGGAACCGGAACGCGAGGTAGAGGAGCTGCGCGGCGAGCGCGACCAGCAGCGCGATCAGTGCGTTGCGGCTCAGCTCCGCGCCGAGGCTCGGCCCGATCAGCTCGTCACGCTCCTTGGTGACGTCGCCGATCCCCTGGTCGAGCGCCTGCTCGATCTTCACCACCTCGTCGGCGGTGATCTGCCCGGTGCGCACCGAGATGGTGTCGCCGGACGACTGGACCACGGCGTTCGGGTAGCCGGCGTCGGCCACGATCCGCCGCGCGGTGTCGGCGTCGACCGACTTGGAGGTGGCGAACTCGACCACCCGGCCGCCGGTGAACTCGACGCCGAAGTTGAGCCCGCGGGTGGCGATGCCGGCGGCCGCCGCGACGACGATCAGCGCGCCGATGACCAGCCACAGCCGGCCCTTGCCCATGAGGTTCGGGTTCCGCTTGGTCACCCAGGTGCGGACCCGGCCCACGCTGCCCAGACCGGAGACCTTGGGCCCGATCCGGTTGATGAACAGCCCGGCGACCGCCCGGGAGACCACCATCGCGGAGATCAGCGAGGCGAGCACACCGATGGCGAGCGTCACGCCGAAGCCCTTCACCGGGCCGCTGGCGAGCCAGAACAGCAGCGCCGCGGCGAGCAGCGTGGTGATGTTGGAGTCGGCGATCGCGCTCCAGGCGTTCTTGAAGCCGCGGTCGAGCGCCGCCCGCAGGCCGCGCTTGGGGCTCTGGCCGTACTCCTCCCGCGCCCGCTCGAACACGAGCACGTTCGCGTCGACCGCCATACCGATGGCGAGCACGAAACCGGCGAGGCCGGGCAGGGTGAGCGTCGCCCCGAGGGCGACCAGCGCCGCGTACGAGATGAGGCCGTAGGCGGCGAGCGCGACCGCGGCGGCGAGGCCGACGAGGCGGTAGATCACGAGGATGAACAGCGTCGTCATGATCACGCCGGCCACGGCGGCCTTGGCGCTCGCCTCGATCGCCTCGGCGCCGAGCGTCGGGCCGAGGGTGCGCTGCTCGATCAGCTCCAGCGGCACCGGCAGCGCACCACCCTTGATCAGGATGGCGAGGTTCTGCGCCTCCTCCTGGGTGAAGTTGCCGGTGATCTGGGTGCTGCCGCCGGTGATGCCCGCGTTGCAGACGATCGACGGGTCGACCTGCGGCGACGAGATGATCTTGTTGTCGAGCACGATCGCGACCCGGCGCTTGGGGTCGCCGGGGTCCGCGCAGGCGGCCTTGCCGGTGAGCTGCTGCCAGGCCTTCGCGTCGCGGAAGTCGACCGTGACGAAGTGGCCGATGCCCTGCTGGAAGTCGGAACCGGCGGCGGCGTCCTCGACCCCTTCACCGGTGATCGCGGCCTTGCCGAGCTTGAGCTTCTGCCCGGACTCGTCGGGCAGCGCGTCCTTGTCGTTCTCCTCGGCGATGCCCTCGACCGGGTGGAAGGTGAGCTGCGCGGTCTGGCCGATCACCTCGGCGGCCTTGCGCGGGTCGAGCACGCCGGGCAGCTCGACGGTGATCCGGCGCTCACCGGTGACGTACAGGTTGGGGTCGACGACGCCGAGCGCGTCGGCGCGGCGCCGGAGCACGTTGAGCGCCCGCTCGGTCGCCTCCTTGTCGGCCTTGACGTTGGGCGCGTCCTTGGCCTCGAAGACGAGCTGGGTGCCGCCGCGCAGGTCGAGCCCTAACCGCGGCGGGATGGTGTAGGCGAGTACGGCGGAGGCCGCGATGATGACGAACGCGACCACCGCGCGCCAGATCGGCGCACGTGACATGAAAGCCTCCACAGGCTGAACGGAGAAACGGATCGGGAAACGTCAGCGTGTGGAGGCGCCGGGCGGGGCCCGGGGCGGGGCGACGGAGCGGGTGAGCACGGGGACGGCGGCGGGGCCTGCGCTCTCCACCGGCCCGCTCGTGCGCGGCCGGGCCGGTACGTCGCCGCGCGGCAGCAGGGCGAGGGTGCCGCCGACGGTCGGGGCGCCCTTGGCCACCTGCAGGGCGAGCAGCGCCGCGCCGTACGGGGCCTGGCCGAGCGCCGGGTCCTGGGTGCCGGGCGGCTGCTGCGTGGCGGTGACCGCCCGCGCGGCCTCGTCGGCGTTCCGTCCGGTACCGGTGAGCAGGCACAGCAGAAGCAGCAGCACCGCGGTGACCCTGCTGCGCATGCTCCCTCCTCGCGTCCCGTTGCGCCAACGGTACCGTGACCGGACGGTGTACGAGTCCGTCCATCCTCGCCGGTTTGCCGCGCGCTTACCGATGGGAAGAAAGGGTTAACCGGGACGCGCACGCGATCCGGGCGCAGGAGACCCGGGGTTTTTACCCCATGCTTTTCTGCGTGGCCTGGGCTATGGTGAGGCAATATGGGCGGATATTGGCGGATTTTCCGCCGGATAGGCGCGGTGAGCGCGATCACGGCAGGGTGGGCCCTGCTGGTCGCGCTGCTCGCCGTGTCCACATCCGTCCTCGGCGCCCGTGCCCATGACCCTGCCGACCCGGCTCCCGCAGGGCCCTGGATCAGCCAGTCGAGCGGCGTGCCCCTCGCCTACGCCGCGCCCCGGGAGGACCCGCCGGCACCCTGCCTGCCGACCCGGCACGTGGCCCGCTCCCCGGAACTGCCGCTTCCGCTACCCGACGCGGAGGCGGAGGCGATACGCAGCCCGCAGCAGTTCGCGTTCCGCTGCGCCGACTCCCGCAGCCCGCCGCTGATCTGATCTTCGGTACGTCCCGGCGGCGGCACACGTCGTCCGGGTGGCTTCCATGCCTTCATCACCGCACGGCGGCGGCGACCTACGGCCACCGCCGCCTCCGGCATACCGTCACGCCCGCACACGCCGTTGCCGGCACGTGACGGGGTCGTGTTCACCCCACCCAAGGAGTGATGTCGCCATGGCCGACATCAGATCTGTCCACGCCCTCATGCGCGCCCATGACCGCCATGAGGCCCAACTGGACACCCTGCGCGACCTGCTGACCGAGCGGCTCGCCGCCGCCCGGGCCGAGCTCGCGCAGGCGCCCGCGGCGCTCCGCCGTACCCACCCGGCGCGGCGGCGCATCGGCGAGCTCGAGGCCGCGCTCGACCGCATGGAGCGCGGCCTGTACGGAATCTGCCGTGGCTGCGGCGCGTTCATCGAGATGAGCGTGCTGCTGCACGCTCCGCAAGACCAGGAATGCGCCGAGTGCCGCCGCGCGAGCGAGCGGCGGGCGGGCCCGCGGCGGGCGGCGGTATGAACCCGCCGGACGGCCCCGCCCGGGCGTGGGCGGGCCGCGGCGTCGCCCTCGCCCTCGACCTTGGCACCGCCCGCACCAGGACCGTGGTGCCCGGCGGGAGCGCCATCCTCGACCGGCCGTCGTGCGTGCCCTCGGCGGACGGTACGGCCGAGCCGGTCTGGCCGATCCGGCACGGGATGGTCGCCAGCATGGCGGCCTGCCACCGGCTGGCCCGGACCGTGTTGCGGGAGGCGCTCGACCAGGCCGCCGGCGTGTCGGCGGACCCGGCCGGTGACGGCGACCCCCTCGGGCGCGTGGCCCGCGTGCTCGTCGGGGTGCCGGTCGCGGCCACGGCCACCGAGCGCCGTGCCGTACGGGCCGCGGTCGGGCGGGCGGTGGACTGCCCGATCGTGCTCGTCGAGGAGCCGCTCGCGGCCGCCATCGGGTGCGGCGTGGACGTCACCGCCTCCCGCCCCCGGCTCCTGCTCGACGTGGGCGCCGGGATCATCGAGGCCGTCGTGATCACCGACGCGGCGGTCGCCGAGGCGGGCGCGCTCCAGGTGAGCTGCACCGCGTCGGCCGGGCTGCCCGGCCACGCCGTGGAGGCGGTCACCGACCTCGTCGCCGACCTCGTGCGCAGGCTTCCGCCACACCAGCGGCTCGGCGTGCGCGCCGGTGGGCTGCTGCTCACCGGCGGTGGCGCCGCCCAGCCGGACCTCGCGGGCCGGCTCGGCGCCGGACTCCGGCTCACCGTTCATCCCGCCGCCCGGCCCGCCCACGCGACCATCCGCGGTCTCACCCGGCTCTGCCTCGTGCCCGAGCTCGCCGAGCGGGTGACCGCGTCCGAGCCCATCGACATCATGAAAGGAAGTGTCTGAACCATGACCTCGACCGGACTCAGCAGCGTTCAGATCCAGGCCCTGCGGCAGCAGCTGGAGGAGCAGCTCCAGCAGCGGCTGAGCCAGATGGAGAGCCTGAAGGCCTCGGCGGAGGGCGGTACCGCCGCCGAGATGAGCTGGCAGGACGTCGAGGTGGCGATGGCGGCCACCGACCGCGCCATCGCCGAGACCCGGCGTTGCCTGGAGATGCTCGACAACGGCACCTACGGCCGGTGCGAGCAGTGCAACGCCGACATCCCGTTCGAGCGGCTGAAGATCCGGCCGCTGGCCCGCTACTGCATCACCTGCCAGCGCAAGCGGGAAGCGGCCTGACCCACGGGCTTCCGCCGCCGGCCGGAGGCGTCCCCACGACCACGCCTCCGGCCGGCGGCCGGTACGCGACACCTCCGGCCGGAGGCCGGTACGCGACACCTCCGGCCGGAGGCCGGTAGGCGAAACCGCCCGCCGGTCGGCCTCGGCGGGGCGTGCGAGCGGGTGGGCGCGCACGTCGGCGCCGATCCGCGGCATTGCCGGGGCGACCGACCGGAAGTACGTTCCAGTAATGAACGTCGTGCATCCACCGCGCGTCGCCTGGGAGGGCGCCCGCACCTTCGTCACGGCGGCGGGCTGCGACGTGTACTGGTGGCTCAGCGAGATGGTCGGCCGCTACCTCGGCCTCATGTTCGAGCTCTACCTCGCGGAGACCCGGGCACGGCTGCGCCACCGCGACGATCCGTACGCGGAGATGAGCCTCTGGCGGGTGTACCTGCAGACGCTCCTCGAGGAGCGCCCCGAGCTGCAGCCCATCGTCCGGCAACTGATCGACGAGACCGGGTACCGCCTCGCCTGCTGAGACCCGGTACGGCACGGCGACCGGCCCGGCGGCGCCCGCGGACGCCCTGGACGGCCGGGGTCGCCGACGCGTGCCGCCCTGCGGAGGCGCCGGGAACGGCACGGTGCCGGCCGGACCGGCGTGGACGGGCAGGGTGTCGCATGGTGCAGGGGTTGTCTCGGGCTAGGGTTGCCCGTGATGTATCGCGTTGTCTTCAGCCAGGTCCTGCAGCGGCTCGACGCCGAGGACGCGCACCGGGCGACCGTCCGGGCGCTCGCGGCGATCTCCCGGGTGCGCCCGCTCAACCGGGCCATCCACCGGAGGCTCGCGCCGCACGACCCCGCGTTGCGGGTGAGCGCGTTCGGGGTGCACTTCCCGTCGCCGTTCGGGCTCGCCGCCGGGTTCGACAAGAACGCCGTCTGCTTCGAGGCGCTCGCCGCGTTCGGCTTCGGCCACGTCGAGGTGGGCACGGTCACCGCGCACGCCCAGCCGGGGAACGCCCGGCCGCGGCTGTTCCGGCTGCCCGCGCAGCGGGCGGTCATCAACCGGATGGGCTTCAACAACGACGGCGCCGCCAAGGTCGCGCGCCGCCTCGCCCGGGTGCGCGGGGTGCCGGTGGTCGTCGGGGTGAACATCGGCAAGACGAAGGTCGTGCCGGAGTCCCGGGCCGTCGCCGACTACGTCGCGAGCGCCCGCGCGCTCGCCGACCGCGCCGACTACCTCGTGGTGAACGTCAGCTCGCCGAACACGCCCGGGCTGCGCGACCTGCAGGCGGTCGAACGGCTGCGGCCGCTGCTCACCGCGGTCCGCGAGGTCACCGAAAGCCTGCCGCGCCGTACCCCGCTGCTGGTGAAGATCGCGCCCGACCTGGCGGACGAGGACGTGGACGCGGTCGCCGACCTCGCGGTGGAGCTCGGCCTCGACGGGATCATCGCCACGAACACCACGATCCGCCGCGACGGGGTGCCGAGCACGGAGGCCGGCGGGCTGTCCGGCCGTCCGCTCAAGGAGCGCTCGCTGGAGGTGCTGCGGCGGCTGTACGCCCGGGTCGGGGACCGGCTCACCCTCGTCTCGGTCGGCGGGGTGGAGGACGTCGACGACGTGTGGGAGCGGCTGCTCGCCGGGGCCACCCTGGTGCAGGGCTACACCGCGATGGTCTACGAGGGCCCGCTGTGGGCCGCGCGGATCAACCGCGCCCTGTCCCGCCGCCTCCGCCTGCACGGCCACTCCTCGATCCAGGAGGTCATCGGCAAGACCGCGCCGGCCCGGACCGGCCGCGACGCCTGACGTACGCCCGACGCGCTCGGCCGGGTGGCGCCGCCGCGCGGCCGAGCCGTACCGGCGTACGCCGTGACCGATCGGCCCTCGGGCTGCGGCGACGCGGAGGATCCCGGACGGGGCCGGCATCGCAGCGGAGGCCGGCCGGCCCGGACGGCGGGGCACACGCCGGCCGTCCGGCCTCGGCCACCCGGGACCGGGAACCTCGCGCGCCGGGGCGCCCGGATGCCGCCCCGGATCAGGCCGTGGACGCCCTCACCGGCGTGCCTTCGCGGTCGCCGCCGGGATCCCGTGGCCGGTCGCGCCGAGGCGAGGGCGTTGCCTCGGTACGGCGCCGGGCCGTACCTGGTCGGGGCGCTAGGTGAGGTAGTTCTCGATGCCCTTGGCGATGGCGTCGCCGAGGCGCTGGCGGAACTTCGGGTTCTTGAACTTGGCGGCGTCCGAGGCGTTGCGCATGTTCCCGCACTCGAGGAACACCTTCGGCACCGTGGACAGGTTGAGCCCGCCGAGATCGTTGCGGAAGTTCAGGCCCTGCTTGCCGATGTAGGTGGAGTACGGCAGGTCGGTCCCGGCCCGGATCGCGTCGCGGATCGCGATGCCGAGGCGCCGCGACTCGCCCACCACCGGGTCCACCGGGCCGTTGATCTTCTTCGGCATGATCACGTGGAAGCCGTGGGCCGAGGGGCCCGCGCCGTCCGCGTGGATCGAGATCGCCGCGTCGGCCTTGGCCTTGTTGCCGATCGCGGCCCGGACGTCGATGCACGGCCCCACGCCGGTGTTGTTCGGCCGGGTGAGCTTGACCGTGGCCCCGGCCTTGCGCAGCGCCTTCGCCGCCCGGACGGCCACGTCCCAGTTGAACGCGGCCTCGGTGTACCCGTCGTTGGTCTGGGTGCCGGTCGTGTCGCAGGGCTTCTTGTGCGTGTGCACGTCGACGGGCTTGTTGATGATGTCGGGCCGCCGGTAGTTGTGGCCGTTGTGGCCGGGGTCGATCACCACGACCTTCCCCTTCAGCGGCTTGTCCGCCGACGCGTCGCGGGCCGAGTCGTCCAGGGCGACGGACGACCGTGCCGGGGCCGTCGACCGCGCCGCGGAGGACGCCGCGTCGAGCGGCGGACTCGACTCCGCCGGCGAACCCGCCTTCGCCGGCGAAGCCGACTCCGCCGCCCCCTGCGCGCCTCCGCACGCCGCCACGGCCCCGAGCCCGTACAGCGTGACCATCGTCGCGACCAGCGTCCGACCTCTCACAGGACCTCCCGTGCCGGGCGGGTCCGGCGGTACCTGACCCCCACCGGGCTCGCCCTCCTCGCTCGCGCTCGGTGTTCCGCACCGGTGTCGCGGAGCACCCCGGTGACGCCCTTCCGTCCCTCCAACTTACGCGCGGCCTGACGGTGCCGCTGCGGCCTCCCCCGCATCGCGGGGGAGGGGAGCGCCGTTGCTCGGGGAGGGCACGGGTTCGGGCCGGGGACGGGAGGCCGGGGCGCCGGCGCGTGTCCGGACGTGGCCGGACCGGGCCTAGCCCCGGTTCAGCGCCGGTGAGGTGCGCTCCTCCTGGGCCTCGAGCAGGGCGGCGAGCTCGTGGGCGTCCTCGGCGTCGAGGCCGAGCACGACCCGGGCACGGCCCCACGGGTGGTCGATCGAGTGGGCCACGTAGCCCGCGACGGACTCCGCGTGGCCGTCCGTGTTCCGCCCCCGCGCGCTCCGCCAGCCCGCCCAGGCGCGCTCGAGTGCGGTGGCCGCCCGTTGCGCGCAGGACACCAGCTCTGGATCACGCATGAAAACCCCCGTCTTTGCTCGTGGTCGCGTTGTGCGCCAACGCCGACCGCCGGTCTGCGTCCCCGTGGGGGTCGGCGTCACGGCCCCGAGTTAACACCGGATGCCACCAACCGTGGCGTGCCTTGACCGAGCTTTGGTCGTTCCTGGGTGCCCCGCTGGCCCTTCGTGGGAACGCGCCAGGCCGGACCGGCGGTCACGCGGGAGCGGGGCCGGTGCTGTTGCGGACGACCAGGCTCGGGCTCACCTCACGCATCCGGGACGGCTTGCCGGGCCCGGAGATGCGGTCGCTGAGCAGCGCCGCCGCGGACCGGCCCATGGCCCGGCGCGGTTGGTCGACGCTCGTCAGCGAGATCTGGTTGAGCGCGGCCAGGTGGGTGTTGTCGTAGCCGACGATCGACAGGTCCTCGGGCACCCGCAGGCCCAGCTCCTTCGCGGCGGCGAGCACACCGAGCGCGACGATGTCGTTGGTGGCGAAGATCGCGGTCGGGCGCGGGTCGCGGCGGAGCAGCGCCAGCGCGGCCTTCTTGCCGCCCTCCTCGCTGGACTCGCCCTGCTCGACCATGATGTACGGCGCGAGCCCGTGGCGGCGCATCGCGACGAGGTAGCCCTCGCAGCGGTAGCGCGCCGCGGAGGACGGGGAGCCCTCGATGTGCGCGATGCGGCGGTGGCCGTGCTGCACCAGGTGGTCGATGGCGAGCCGGGCGCCGAGCTGGTCGTCGTCGACCACGATGTCGACCCCGTCGAGCTCGACGTCGCGTTCGCCGACCACGACGGTGGGCGTGTACGCGGCCGCCTCGGCGAGGGTGTCGCTGGAGGGCGCCACGCCGAGCAGCACGAGGCCGTCGACGCGCAGCTCGAGGAACGCCTCCACCGCCTCGTCCTCGAACGCCGGGTCGAACCGCCCGCTGCCGATCAGCAGGCGCAGCCCCTCGCCGTGCAGGCTCTCCTGGAGGCCGTCGAGGAACTCGGCGTAGAACGGGTTGTGCAGGTCGGCGACGAGCGCGCCCACCAGGTGGGTACGGCCCTCGACAAGGCTGCGGGCGACGGCGTTGGGCCGGTAGCCCAGCTCGCGTGCCGCCTGGAGCACGGCCTCCCGCCGGTGTTCACTCACGTGGGGAGAGCCGCGGAGTACCAGCGACACCAGTGATTTCGAGACGCCGGCCCGCTCCGCCACGTTGCGGATCGTCGGTCGAGGTCTGAGTGGTGGTCCGAAACCGTCAGGCAGTCCGGGTGCCGGCGTCGCCGTACCCGCACGCCTGCGGGTAGAGGTCTGCGTATACGGTCCTGACACGGTTCTCCCCACGTCTCCCCCATGGCTAGAGGATGTGCACCTGTCAGACCAAACGATCCAGTGGCGGGAAGGGTACGGGTGTGATCGTCGCATCTACCCGCAGTCACGGTTCGTGACGTTTTCGCGGTCGTCGGCCCCGGGTGCACGACACGCGGCGGCGGCCGGGCGGGCGGTGGATCGTTCCCACCGGCCTTCCGCGGGCGAACGCGAGGAGATTTCGCGTCGCCGTGGACGTCCGGCGCCCGTACCGACCGGATTTCGGGACACGGCGCGGCGGCGTTCCGGACGCGCGCTCCGGGCGCCACGGGACCGCTCCACACCCTCCGGCGCCGACACGCGAGGGCGGGTACGGCGGAGCCGTGGTCGTCCGGGCAGGGGACGGCCGGCGGTGGGCGCCGGCGGCGAAGCGTTCCAGGCGACGAGGCGGCGGCCGTCGCCACACCCGGTGCCCGGCCGCTGGAGGGGGTGCTGCGCGGGGCACGTCGGTGAACGGCGTACCGCGGTTGAAACGGTCTCACGCATGCCGTGCCGCGATCGGCCACGGGTGCCGCGAGGACACGGCCGAGGCACGGACGACGGTTCCCGGCATGCGGGCATGTGGCGGGCTTGCGGGCCGACGCGCCCTGCGCCGCGCCACCCATGTGGCCGCGGGGGAGCGCAGCGGTCGGCGTACGGTGGTCGGACTCGTGGGCAGGCCGCGCCCTCGCCGGTGAAGGCGGGCACGGCGAGCGGTGTGCCGCGACGCGGGCCGTGCCGTACCGGGATCGGCGGAAAGCGGCGGCATGGTCGGCCGCCGGTGGGGTGACGGCGCGGTGGCGTGCCGAACCGTCCGGGGTGCCCGGCGGCCCGCTCGGGCGGAACGGGGGAGTCGCCGCCCCGACCATGGGTGTGGGGTGGGGCGTGCCAGGGGGAACGGCGGGCGCGACGACGCGACCGGCACGGCCGCGGGCGTGGCGCCCACGGGGATGGCCCTCCTGATCGACCAGATGGTCGCGCTGCCGGACCTGGCCGCCGCACACGGCTCCGCCGTCCGGCTCCTGGCCGTCAGTCGGACCGGGGGTCACCGCGAGTAGCGGTGCCGGGCGGGCGGCACCGCTTCACTCGGCCCCGTGGCCCTCGCGGTCACGGGTTGTCGGCCGACGCGCTCACATCGAGGATGAGAGCGCGCCGTGAGTTCCCCCCTTGATCGGCGACTTCACTCCGACCGCTGCTGCGGGATGCCCGCGAGCAACGCCCGGACCTCGGTCTCGCGGTAGCGGCGATGACCGCCGAGGGTGCGGATGGACGTCAACTTGCCCGCTTTCGCCCACCTGGTAACGGTCTTCGGGTCGACGCGGAACATGGTTGCGACCTCCGCCGGGGTGAGCAGTGGCTCGGCCTCGGGTGTACGAGCTGACATTTGTGCGGCCTCTCCTCCGTGTGGACCGGCGACGCGATCCTTGCGACTTTCCTTGGCGCTTGTCACGGATGTCCCTCAATGGCCCCTGCACGTGCGGTTTCCGGAACCATTTGCGGCATCACCCGGTGTGACCATACAGCCACGAAGAGCGATTGGCGAGCCCTCTGGGCACAACATCTCGTCCACGTGTTGAAGTCACGCTCGGTGATTCTAGCGACACGATTCGTGGTATCGCAGTGAAAACGGCAAACTACTCAGTTCGCAGAATGGAGGCCTGCCGATAGCTGACCCAACTTTGCAGGTCGGTGCCCGAGTTTGGTGGTCAGTTGGCCGATTCGAGGGCTTGGATCGACCGCCAGCGGAGGATGACGCGCTGGTACATCGCGTAGGCAAGTTCTTCCTGACCGGTGTCCAAACCGG
The DNA here is from genome assembly GCF_006716785.1 of Thermopolyspora flexuosa. Lineage (NCBI taxonomy): Bacteria > Bacillati > Actinomycetota > Actinomycetes > Streptosporangiales > Streptosporangiaceae > Thermopolyspora > Thermopolyspora flexuosa. Next base: position 470,799 of record NZ_VFPQ01000002.1, read on the forward strand.
TCAGCGCGGCCGCCAGCTCGGCGACGGACTGGTCGGACCGCAGGGTCTCGTCGTCCATCAGGTGGACGAGCCCACCGTAGTCGAGCTCCACCAGCGAGTGCGGGTGGAACTCCTCGAGCCACCGGCCGACGTCCTCCACCTGGTGGATCGCGGACACGTCGCCCATCCGGCGGCCCACGTGGCGGCGCAGGACCGCGAGCGCCCGCGCCACCCGGCGGCGCGCCTGCGCCATCGAGGTGACGTACAGCAGGTTGCGGGCGGGCGTGGTGGTGGTCGCCGCGGACGGCTCGCCCGAGGTCTGCTCCCTGGTCCCCAGCACCAGCCACCGCTCGGCCGAGTCGAACGGCACGAACCAGGCCGTCGGCACGTGCCAGGTGCTGGTGCGGATATGCGGCCGCAGCCCCTCGGCCCCCACCTGCCGCCGGTACCGGTCGAAGTCGTCGGCGGTCTGCTCGGCGATCGCGGCCGGCACGAACCGGTTGGCGAGCTTCGCCGGGATGCTGCCCCGGAAGCGCCCGAACGCGAGCCAGGACCGCAGCCGCGTCTCCCACGGGCACACGTACAGCGTGTCGTCGACGCGCCGCAGGTAGGCGTCCCGGCTCTCGTGCTCCGGCACCGGGATCGGGGGCACGCCGAGCAGGCGGCGGATCGCCTCGGCGTGCTCGGCCTCGAGGGCGTGGGCCCGGCGCGGGCGGTCCGGCAGGTCCACGTAGCGCGCCCACTGTGAGCGGGCCGGCTCGGGGAACGCGGCGAGCGGCTCGTACACGCGGAGGTACGCGGCATAGGGCAGCACAACACGAATCGTGCCACGCCGATCGCCGGTTTGCCGCACGAGGGCCCGCTCGGACGCGAACACGCCGCGCCTTCGCGGCGCGCAGATCAAGATCAACAGGGTGTCCGGGATTACCCTGAAGGCGTGGTACCGCCGCAATGGGGCGGCGGACGGAGTGATCGGAGGTCACCACCGTGACCGAGCGGATCAGCGGCGTCGAGCGAGCCGGCGCCCGGGTCGTGTGGAACCCGAAGGAGGCCGCATGACCGCAGTCTTCGGCCTGTCCCACAAGGACGGCAAGGCATTCGCGCGCACCGGCGGACATGAGCAGGTGGTGTTCTGCTCGGACGAGCGCAGCGGGCTGTACGCGATCATCGCGATCCACAGCACCGCGCTCGGCCCGAGCCTCGGCGGCACGCGGTTCTACCCGTACGCCGACGAGAACGAGGCGCTCGCCGACGTGCTCAGGCTCTCCCGGGCGATGTCGTACAAGAACGCCCTCGCCGGGCTCGACCTCGGCGGCGGCAAGGCCGTGATCATCGGGGATCCGGCCAAGGACAAGAACGAGGCGCTGCTGCGCGCCTACGGCCGGTTCGTGCAGTCCCTCGGCGGGCGCTACATCACCGCCTGCGACGTCGGCACCTACAGCGAGGACATGGACGTCGTGGCCCGCGAGTGCGACTACGTGACCGGCCGCACGGTCGCCCACGGCGGCGCCGGCGACTCGTCCATCCTCACCGCCTTCGGGGTCTTCCAGGGCATGCGGGCCTCGGCCCAGCACGTGTACGGCACGCCGTCGCTGCGCGGCAGGCGGGTGGGCATCGAGGGCGTCGGCAAGGTCGGGGCGAAGCTCGCCGATCACCTGCTCGAGGACGGCGCCGAGGTGGTGGTGTGCGACGTCGACGAGCGGGCGGTGGCCCGGCTGCGGGAGCGCCACCCCCAGGTGGAGGTGGTGGCCGACACCGACGCGCTCATCGCGAGCGACATCGACGTCTACGCCCCGTGCGCCCTCGGGGGCGTCCTCGACGACGATCGCGTCTCTAAGCTGGAAGCGAAAATCGTCTGTGGCGCCGCCAACAACCAGCTCGCCCATCCCGGCGTGGAGAAGCGGCTGGCGGAGCGGGGCGTGCTCTACGCACCGGACTACGTCGTCAACGCCGGCGGCGTCATCCAGGTGGCCGACGAGATCGAGGGGTTCAGCATGGAACGTGCCCGAGCCCGCGCGGAGCGGATCTTCGACACCACCCTCAAAATCTTCGCCATCGCCGGTGAAGAGGGCGTCCCGCCGGGCGTGGCAGCGGATAGGCTGGCAGAGCGCAGAATGTCGGAAGTCGGGAGACTTAGGGGCATTTGGCTACACCGGTAGGCGTCGGCACCCATCCGACGTACCGAGTAGCGCGCAAAACAGGTACGGTAATAGCGGAACGAGAGGCTGACGCCGGGAAGTCAGGTGGCGTCAGTGCGTGATGCGTTAGCGACGAGGGGTCGGCCACTACGACCCCGCATGAGGGGGTCGAGCCAATGGGGCGCGGCCGAGCCAAGGCCAAGCAGGTGAAGGTTGCCCGGCGCCTGAAGTACAACAGCGTGGGCACTGATCTTGATCGTCTTCGTGAGGAACTGGGGGTTGGCCGCGGCGATTCCACTCACAACCGTGACTACGCGGATCCGTACGAGGAGCTGGTGGATCGGTACGCCGACTACGCCAGGGAGTACGAGGAATCCCGGGACGACCGCGACGAAGACGAGCGTCCCGCTCGCAAGTAGCGGATCTGCTTGGTGAGGGCGAGGCATCCGCCCACCCGGGCGGGTGCCGAAGCCTTGGCAAGCAGCCCGACTGAGCGCTTCGGCCTGCCGGAGCGCTCATCGTCGTGCCCTGAGCCCCACGCGGCGCCGTCCGCGGCGGGGCGTGGGGCAGGTCCCGGCCTGCGGGCCGCCGTGCGCGGCTCCGCACGGCACGGGCGGTTCGGCGTCCCGTGCCGGCCGTCGCCGACGTGACCCGGTCGCGGCGGCGACGGCCGGCGGGACCCGGTCGGGAGGACGCGCCTTGCCCGGCGCCGGACCGGAGGGGACGGCCACGGGCGCCTTTGGCATGCCCGCATGCGGCCGCCCGGGCCGGTCGAGGCGACAGTCGGCCGGGCGCGCACGTCGGCTCCGTTACTGTGATCTTGATCACATCCGTGCCGGGCCACAGGCGTCCGGCCGGTCGGACGGCCCGCCGTACCCGGCCGGGCACGGGCGTGATCTCCGTCACCGCGACGCGGTACGGCCGGGCGACCGGATGACCCCGCCTGCCGGTGATCCGGTGCGCGCCCACGGCGGCCGGACCGCCGGCGCGGGACGTCGCGGCGGCACGGGCACCCTCCGGCGTACGCCCGGCGGCGCTGCCGGGGCGGCCACCGGAAGGGGCGCTGCCGGGCACGGCCTCAGAGGCGCGCCTGCCCGGTCCCGGCGACGATCTCGCCGAGCACCCAGGCGGGCACGCCCCGCTCCCGCAGTACGGCGAGCGCGGCGTCCGCGGCGTCCGCGGCGACGATCGCGCACATGCCCACGCCCATGTTGAAGGTCTTGTCCATCTCGGCCTGCGGCACCTTGCCGTGTCCGGCGAGCACCTCGAAGATCGGCGGCGGCGTCCAGGAGCCGCGGTCGAGCACCGCGTCCACCGTGGGCGGCAGCGAGCGGGCGAGGTTCGCGGCGAGCCCGCCGCCGGTGATGTGCGCGAACGCGTGCACCTCCACCGCGTCGGCGAGCGCGAGGCAGTCCCGCGCGTAGATCCGGGTGGGCTCGAGCAGCTCCTCGCCGAGCGTCCGCCCCAGCTCGGGGATCTCGTCCGCCAGCGACAGGCCCGCGGCCTTCACGATGTGCCGCACCAGCGAGTAGCCGTTCGAGTGCAGCCCGGAGGAGGCGAGGCCGAGCACCACGTCGCCGGGCCGTACCCGGTCCGGGCCGAGCAGCCGGGACGCCTCGACCACGCCGGTGCCCGCGCCCGCCAGGTCGTACTCGTCCGGGCCCATCGCGCCCGGGTGCTCCGCGGTCTCGCCGCCGAGCAGCGCGCACCCGGCGATACGGCAGCCCTCGGCCACGCCGCCCACGATCGCGGCGATGCGCTCCGGCACCACCTTGCCGCAGGCGATGTAGTCGGTCAGGAACAGCGGCTCGGCGCCGCACACCACGAGGTCGTCGACGACCATCGCGACGAGGTCGAGCCCGATCGTGTCGTGCCGGTCGAGCGCCTGCGCGATCATCACCTTCGTGCCGACCCCGTCGGTGGAGGTGGCGAGCAGCGGCCGCTCGTACCGGGTCAGCGCCGAGGCGTCGAACAGCCCGGCGAACCCGCTCGCCTCGTCCACCACCTCGGGCCGGCGCGACCGGGCCACCTTCGCCTTCATCAGCTCGACGGCCCGCTCCCCGGCCGCGATGTCCACCCCGGCCGCGGCGTACGAGACGCCGCCCACCTCATCGCTCATGCGCACATCACTCTCGAGATCGGCGCGCACGACGGCGCGCGGAAACGGTCGTTCACGGGATCGTCGTCCCCGGACGGGCGGCCGGGCCGGTCACTGCCCGGCGGCCTCCAGGACGTACTTGCCGACGTTGTCGCGGTCGATCGGGATCGGATAGGTGCCGTCGAAGCAGGCCCGGCACAGCCGCTCGGCCGGGAGCGTGGTGGCCTTGATCAGGCCCTCGAGCGAGATGTAGCCGAGGCTGTCGGCGCCGATCGACTCGCAGATCTCCTCGACCGAGAGCGACCCGGCGATCAGCTCGGCCCGGGTGGCGAAGTCGATGCCGTAGAAGCACGGCCAGGCCACCGGCGGGGAGGAGATCCGCACGTGCACCTCGGTCGCCCCGGCCTCGCGCAGCATGCGCACGATCGCCCGCTGCGTGTTGCCGCGCACGATCGAGTCGTCCACGACGACGAGGCGCTTGCCCGCCACGACCTCCTTGAGCGGGTTGAGCTTGAGCCGGATGCCGAGCTGCCGGATGGTCTGCGACGGCTGGATGAACGTGCGGCCGACGTAGGAGTTCTTCACCAGGCCCTGGCCGTACGGGATGCCGCTCTCGGCCGCGTAGCCGATCGCGGCCGGGGTACCGGACTCGGGCGTGGGGATGACCAGGTCGGCCTCGACCGGGTGCTCGCGGGCGAGGGTACGGCCCACCTCGACCCGGGTGACCTGCACCCCGCGCCCGGCGATCGTGGTGTCCGGCCGGGCGAGGTAGACGTACTCGAACAGGCAGCCCTTGGGGTCGGCGAGCGCGAACCGGCGCGACCGCACCCCGCGCTCGTCGATCGTGATCAGCTCGCCGGGCTCGACCTCCCGGACGAACGCGGCGCCGACGATGTCGAGCGCGGCGGTCTCCGAGGCGACCACCCAGCCCTTCTCCAGGCGGCCCAGCACGAGCGGCCGGATGCCCTGCGGGTCGCGCGCCGCGTACAGGGTCCTCTCGTCCATGAAGACGAGGCTGTAGGCGCCCTTCACCTGCGGCAGCAGCGCGGCCGCGGCGTCCTCCAGGCCAGCGCCGCCGTGCCGGGACAGCAGCGCGGTGAGCACCTCGGTGTCGGTGGTCGCCCGGATGCTGTCGGCGGGGAGCCGCGCGGCGAGCTCGGGCGTGTTGATGAGGTTGCCGTTGTGCGCCATGGCGAGGCCGCCGGCCTCGGTCGAGCTCAGCGTGGGCTGGGCGTTCTCCCAGACGCTGGAGCCCGTGGTGGAGTAACGGCAGTGGCCGATCGCCAGGTGACCGCGCAGGGTACGCAGCACGGACTCGTCGAACACCTGCGCGACCAGGCCCATGTCCTTGTAGACGAGGATCCGGCTGCCCTCGCTGACCGCCATGCCCGCCGATTCCTGGCCACGGTGCTGGAGGGCGTAGAGGCCGAAGTAGGTGAGTTTGGAGACGTCCTCCCCCGGGGCCCAGACGCCGAAGACGCCACAGGCGTCCTTCGGGGCGTGGTCGAGGGGGTCAAGGTCATGGCCGAGCCGGCCGTCGCCTTTAAGCACGTGCTTGAGTCTAATTTGGCGCTCCGGGCTGCTCCAAATGCGCCCCTGCCTGCCGCGACGTCCCGGCCGCCGGTGGGAGGCGGCCCGGCGCCGGTCCGAAACCGGTCTTGCCAAGCCTTCACCGAATCCTCGCCGGCCCTTGGCCATGTCGCCTCGCCGCCACCCCGGGCCGCGGTGGAGGCTTGGAGGCGTCCTGTACGGCCGCGAGGTCGGGAACGGCCGGGAGAAGTGCCGGGAGTAGTACCGTGACGAGATCTGGCGATCCATATCGGCCCGACCGGCGGGAGGGCGCCACGGGCCGCCCCTGGGCACCGGGCCGGCATGCGCGGACCGGTGGCCCCGACGAGCCCACCGTCGCCCTGCCCCGCCTCACCCCACCGGCCACGGAGTGGGGCACCCGCGTGGCGAGCGGCCCCGCCGGGGCGACGGCGTACTCGGCCGACTCGCCCGATCTCTTCCCGCCGCTGCCGGAGCCCGAGCCGCGCCACCCGTCGGCGCCCGCGCCGGGCACCCCGGCCGGGGCCACCGCCGCGGCGCCGCCGCGCCGCGCCGCGGACCGCGGCCCCGGTACGGCCCCGCCGCCGTTCGCCTGGCCCGACGAGCAGGGCGCGTCCGGGCCGGACGACGCCGACCGTCCCGCGAACTGGGAGCCGTGGCCGGGCCCGTCCCACCGGGCCGGTGGCGCGCGGCCGTGGCCGCCGCGTCGCCGCAAGGGCGCCCGCGCCGCCACCGCCGCGCTCGTGCTCGGCGTGGCGAGCCTGCTGTCGCTGCCGCTCTGCGGCGTGGGCGCGCTCGTCGCCGTGGCCGGGCTGGTGACCGGCGTGGTCGGGGTGGCCCGGGGCGCGGCCCGCGGCCGGGCCGTGGCCGGGCTGCTGCTGAGCGCGCTCACCCTCGCCATCGTGGTCGCGGCGGCCGCCTGGCTCGCCTCCACCGGGGTGGCCCGCTGCCTCGACGAGCACCTGTATCCGACCCGTGCCGACGCCGAGGCGTGCGTCGCCGAGCGCCTCGGCATCCCGGCCCCGTCCGGCTACTAGCCCTGGGCCGGGCGTGCCGTACCCGGGGTCAGGAGGGCCCGAGCGGGAGGAACGCGGACAGGTCGGCCCGCACGCCGCTCGCCAGCACCCGCCCGGAGGCGACCGCGTCGGCCCAGCCGAGGCGGCCGGTGGCGAGCTCCAGCCAGGTCCGCGGGTCGAGCTCCACCAGGTTCGGCGGCGTGCCGCGGGTGTGGCGCGGCCCCTCGACGCACTGCACGGCCGCGTACGGCGGCACGCGCACCTCGACCGAGCGGCCCGGTGCCCTGGCGGCGAGCACGTCGAGCAGGTGCCGTACCGCGGCGCGGGCGGCCTGCCGCTCCGGCTTCAGGCCGCGGTCGTACGCGCGCAGCACCGCGGCCACGCACGCGGCCGGGACCGCGGAGTCGGGGCCGTCGAAGGCGGGCTCGCCGAGCGCGAGGAGCTGCGCGTCGAGCGCCTCGCGCACCCTGGGGTCGGGTCTGCGGGGTGGCACCCGTCCATTCTCGCCGTCCGCACCGCGCCGTCCGCACAGGGGCCGCGATGCCCGGGCGCTCCGCCGTACCCGCCGGTCCCGCCGGGCCGCTACGTCGCCCGGCGCCACCGGATCGCGGGGTAGGGGAGGAAGATGAACCGGCCATGCGGCGACGGTTCATCGTCCGGGCGGCCGTCGTTCATCCCCGGTTCGAACGGCGGTCGTAGCGTCCCGCCGGGACAAGCGCCAGAAATTGGAGGATCCAGTGGCGAATCCGTCGCCCCGTCGTTCGCTGCCGTTGCTGTCCGTGCCGCGCACGGGCGTACGGGATCCGATGACATGCCGGTTCCGGTGCGGCAACAACTGCGCTCACGAGATCGCCAACACCAGCGACAATCCGTACTTCGGTGACATCCTGACCGCCGCCCTCTCCCGCCGCGGCGCGCTGCGCGCGGGCGTGCTCGGCGGCATGGTCGTCTCGTTCGGCGCCACGGCCCTCGCGACCCCGGCCGCCGCGCAGGCCGCCGACCCCGGGCACAAGGGCCCCGGGGGCGGCCACGGGCCGGGGCACGGCAAAGGACACGCGCACGGCAGGCTGGGCTTCACCCCGGTCGGGCCGAACACCAAGGACGCGCTCGTCGTGCCCGAGGGCTACGAGTCGGCGGTGGTGGTGCGCTGGGGCGACCCGGTGCTGCCCGACGCCCCGGCGTTCGACTTCGACAACCAGACGGCCGAGGCCCAGGCGAAGCAGTTCGGCTACAACTGCGACTTCGTCAGCCTCTTCCCGCTGGGCCGGGACCGCGCGCTGCTCTGGGTGAACCACGAGTACACCGACGAGAACCTCATGTTCCGCGGGTACACCGACGGCGAGAGCGCGACCGAGGAGCAGATCAAGATCGCGCTCGCCGCGCACGGCGGCTCGATCGTGGAGCTGCGCCGGGTGGGCCGGTCCGGCCGCTGGGAGCTCGTCACCACCGGGCGCCGCCGCTACAACCGGCGCATCACCGCCGAGACCGAGATGCGCTTCACCGGCCCGGCCGCGGGCAGCGACCTGCTCAAGACCGCCGCCGACCCGACCGGCCGCCGGGTGCGCGGCATGCTCAACAACTGCGCGGGCGGCGTCACCCCGTGGGGCACCGTGCTCACCTGCGAGGAGAACTTCAACCAGTACTTCGTCGGCGGCAACGGCGTGCCCGAGGCGAACAAGCCCGCTCTCAACCGGTACGGCGTGAGCACCACCCAGGCGGTGCCGAGCGGCAACCGGCGGTTCGACCGGGTGGACGAGCGGTTCGACCTGTCGAAGCACCCCAACGAGATCAACCGCTTCGGCTGGGTGGTGGAGATCGACCCGTTCGACCCCGACTCCGTGCCGGTGAAGCACACCGCGCTCGGCCGGTTCGCGCACGAGGGCGCCACCACGACGCTCGCCAAGGACGGCCGGGTGGTCGTCTACTCCGGCGACGACGGCCGGTTCGAGTACATCTACAAGTTCGTCTCCAAGGGCCGCTTCCGCCGCGGCGACGACCGCCACAACCGCAGGTTGCTGGAGGAGGGCACCCTGTACGTGGCGAGGTTCACCGGCGACAGCCCGAAGGGCGAGATCGACGGGTCCGGCCGGCTGCCCCGGGACGGCGCCTTCGACGGGCACGGCGAGTGGATCCCGCTGGTGAGCGGCGACCGGTCGTTCGTGCCCGGGATGAGCGCGGCCGAGGTGCTCGTGTTCACCCGGCTCGCCGCGGACAAGGTCGGCGCGACGAAGATGGACCGGCCCGAGGACATCGAGCGCAACCCGGTCACCGGCGCGGTGTACGCGGCGCTCACCAACAACTCCAACCGCACCCCGGCCCAGGCGGACGAGGCGAACCCGCGGGCGTACAACAAGCACGGCCACGTGCTGGAGATCGTCGAGCAGGGCAACGACGCGGGCGCGACCCGGTTCCGCTGGTCGGTACCGCTGGTGTGCGGCGACCCGGCCGACCCGTCGACCTACTTCGCCGGCTACGACAAGTCGAAGGTGTCGCCGATCTCCTGCCCGGACAACCTCGCCTTCGACGGCGACGGCAACCTGTGGATCGCCACCGACGGCAACGCCCTCGGCTCCAACGACGGCCTGTTCGCGATGCCGGTGAGCGGCCCCGAGCGGGGCCGGGTCCGCCAGTTCCTCACCGTGCCCCGCGGCGCGGAGACCTGCGGCCCGCTCATCACCGAGGATGGGCTCAGCGTGTTCGTCGCGGTCCAGCACCCCGGCGAGATCAGCGGCGCGACCCCCGACTCGCCGGCGAGCCGCTGGCCCGACGGCGACCAGCCGCGCCCCTCGGTCGCCGTGGTCTGGCACCGGCGCGGCAAGAAGATCGGCTCCTGACCGGCACCCCGCGCCCGGTACGGCCTGGCCGCGTCTGCGCGGAAAACCGCGCGCACCTGCGTGGGCCGGGCCGTACGCTGGGGGGCGGCCGCCCGGTGGGGCGGCGATCGAGCGGGCCGGTCGCCGGGACCGGCCGGGACGGGGGCGAGAGGGACGATGCGGCCCACGACGAGGATCGCGGCCGGACTGCTGGCCGCCTGGGCGGTCCACGACCTCGAGGAAGTGCTCACCATGCGGCGCAGCGCGGCCGGGATCCTCCCGAACCTGCCCGCGTGGGTGCCGATCCCCGAGGAGCTGCGCCGGGAGGGCCTCTCGCAGCGCCAGATCAACCTGGCGGTCACGCTCATGGGCGTGGCGATCGCCACGGCGTCCGCGGCCGGGGTGCGCTCCGGCTGCCGCTCGCCGCTGTTCCGCGGCGCGCTGCTCGGCTTCGGCGTGCACGGCTTCACGCACATCGCGATGGCCCTCGCCGCACGCCGCTACGTCACCGGGGTCGCCACCGCCCCCACCGTGGTGATCCCGTTCTGGCTGTGGGCGCGCCGCGAGCTCGCCAAGGCGGGCATCCGCGACGACGACCGCGCGGCCGTACTCGCCGCGCTCGCGTTCCTCCCGGTGGTGCCCGGGGTGCACGCCGCCGCCCACCGGCTGCTGCGCCGCCGTCGCGCCTAGCGCCGAAGGCCCGCGATCCCGGCATTCCGGGCCCGCGCGGGGTGGTGTGCGCCACCCCTCGTGCCCGTTCTTGCGCTCTCGTGCGCGATATTGATCACACTCGCTCTATGATCGTCTCGCCGGTATCCGATGATCCGGGATACCGGTAACTCTCTTTGCGTGCACAGGGGGCGCTTCACCCATGCGATTACCTCGCTACCGTGCGTAACCGACCACGTGCGTGAACGAGCCAGGCGGAGCCGAGGGCCGCGCCCACACCGCGCGATCGGAGGACCTGCGCCCGCCCGCCTGTGCGGCCTTTTCGAACCCCCCGGAGACAAGGCATGGCTGACGCCGGCGACAGGCATCATCTGGATCTTCCCGTCCATCCCAGCGCCGCCTCGCAGGCGCGCCGGCACGTGCGCGAGACGCTGTCGCGGTGGGGGCTCGACGGACTGCGGGAGACCGCCGAGCTGGTCGTCAGCGAGCTGGTGACGAACGCGGTGAAGGCCGCCGGGGGCGGCCCCGAGGCGGACGCGCCCTGCGGGTACGCCGGGGGCGGCGCGGCGCCCGCCGGGGACATCCTGGCGGACCCGGCGCCTGCGGCGGCGGCCGGGCGGCGGGCGGGGTCGCCGAACCACCGGATCGGGCTCGACGTGTACCGCACCGGGGCGCTCGTCGTGCTCGAGGTGTGGGACCCGAGCCGGGTGCCGCCCACGCTGAAGAACGCCTCGCTCGACGAGGAGGGCGGCCGCGGGCTCATGCTCGTCGACGTGTTCGCGGAGAAGTGGGGGTACCGCTGGCCGGTGCCCGGCGGCAAGGTGGTCTGGTGCGCGCTCGCCGTACCCGAGGAGGACCTGGCGAGGCCCGCGGGGTCAGGCGCGGCGCCGCGCGGCCGCGGCGAAGGCGATGCTGAGCAGGGTGACCGCGCACAGGAACGCGTAGGCGCGGACGAAGCCGGTCATGAGCTGGTCGACCGCGACCGGGGACAGCCGGGACAGGGTGCCCTGGTAGACCTGGGCCCGCAGCTCCGGCGAGACCGGCCCGGTGAGCACGCCGAGCGCGGTGCCGACGCTGAGCACGATCCCCACGTTCATGATCATCAGGCGGAGGCCGTTCACCACCCCGCGGGAGCCCGGCGGCAGCAGGTTCATCACGTAGGTGGTGTTGCCGGTGAGGAACATCCCGTTCCCCGCCCCGGCAAGGAACAGGCCCGCCGCGATCACCGCGTACGGCGTGGCCGGGTCGGCCGAGAGCGCGAGGATGAGCAGCCCGGCGCACCCGATCGCCGCGCCGAGGACCGAGGCGGCGTACGGCGAGACGCGGCGCTCGAGAAAGCCGGTGAGCGGCGAGGCGAGCGTCATGCCGATCGGCGCGGGCAGCACGGCGAGCCCCGCGGTGAGGGTGTCCATGCCCAGCGCCGCCTGGAAGTAGAGCGCGCTGACCACGATCAGCGCGGCGCGGGCGAGAGCGTTCCAGAACGAGGCCGTGTTCGCCATCGCGAGCCTGCGCTCCCCGAACAGCCGCAGGTCGAGCGCCGGGTTGGCGGCCCGCCGCTCCACCGCGACCAGCACCGGAAGTAGCACGACGGCGAGCGCGCCGACGAGCAGCACGCCGGGGGAGAGGTCGCCGCCGCCCATCTCGGAGAGCGAGACGAGCGCGGCCGCGATGACGACGAAGATGAGCACGTTCCCGGCGAGGTCGAGGGAGGCCCGCGGCCCGCGCGGGGTACGGCGCAGCGTCAGCGCGCCCCAGACCAGCCCGGCGAGGCCGAACGGCACGTTCACCCAGAAGATCCACCGCCAGCCCGCGATGTCGGCGATCACGCCGCCGACCGTGGGGCCGACGAACTGCGCGATCGAGAACGTGGCGAGGTAGACGCCCATGCCCCGGCCGAGCCGCCCGGGCGGGAAGGCGTCGGCGATGAGCACGGTGCCGTTCGCCAGCAGCATCCCGCCGCCGATCCCCTGGAGCGCGCGCAGCGCGATCACCAGCCCGACGTTCGGCGCGAACCCGGCGAGCAGCGACGCCACGGTGAACAGGCCGAACCCGAGCAGGTAGATCTCCCGCCGCCCGACGAGGTCGCCGATCCGCCCGAAGAAGACCAGCGTCGAGGTGCTGACGAGCAGATAGGACAGCAGTACCCAGGAGGAGGCGAGCGGCCCGGCCTGGAAGTGCCGCACCATCACCGGCAGGGCCACGTTGAGGGTGCTGACGCTGAGCCCGATCAGCGTGATCCCGATGCTGGTGACCGAGACCACCCGCCAGGCGTAGCGCATTCGGGCGTCGTGTTCCGGGGTGCCGGGGAGTTCCTGGGGGATCGCGACCACGCCCTTCAGTGTGACGCACCCGGTTTTGTGAATTCTGTCCGGGTTGTCCCGTTGAGCGGAACGCGGCCGTCCGGTACGGCGGCGCCGCCGCGGGGACCCGATCGCGGTGTGGCCGCGGCTCGGCCCCTGCCGCCGCCGGGGGCCGTGCCCCGGGTCGGCCCGGCCGTACCGGTTTACGGTCGCCGATCATCCGGCCGGGCGTATCGCCACCGACATCTCGAAGTGGCAATTGCGGCATAAATGCTAAATGAACGTTTGATGCGTAAAGTGCGGCTTTCTTGGAACACGCGATTCCCGAAATCCCGCGAAAGGTGGCCGGTAAACCCGCGGCATTGGTATAAGAATCCACGGCCATTTCGTGGTGGCCGTCCGTCCCTTCCTTTCTCGGCGTCGAAGGGAGACCGGAACGCCCGGGACCGCGTCAGGTCCCGGGTGTTCCGCACGCCGCGGCAAACGACGATGGTGCGACCCCGGTGGGCCACCACATCACGAAAACCCTTCATGTCATCGTGCCCGCCCGTGCCGGCGGGCGCGCCCGGCTCACTCGCCGAACGCGTCGTCCCCGGGCATGGCACCGGCAGCGGGTACGGCTCGGCCTCCCCGGCGTCGGCGTGCGGGGCCGCCCGTCCGGCCGCGCGGCCGCGGAGCACCGGGGAGGCGGCCCGCGCCGCCGCGCAGTTCCGGGCGGGCACTTCAGCGATCGCGACCATCTCTCCGGCCGACGGGGTCGCACCAGGCAAAAGACCACGTCGGCGGGTACGGGGCACCCTCCGCGGGCCGCATCGCGCGGTGGTTTCGGGGCCGATGTTACCCATGAGTTGCGACAGGCTGGTGTGCCAAATGTGATGAAACCGACGCCTGTTACATATGTGGCATAGGTGAACCGTTCCAATAGGATTGCGCGGCCAGATGCCGGAACCAACCGGCAAGTCCCGGAGGAATCGCAGTGGCTCTCAAACTTCCCGGCGGACGACTGCTCGCCGTCATGAGCGCTGGGGTGCTGGTCGGCTCGGTGGCTGCGGGCGGTCTCGCCTACGCCGCCGGTGAGACGAGCGCCGCGCCCAAGCGCATCTACGCGTGTGTCGACAAGAACACCCGGCTGGCGCGCATCGTGAACGCCACCGGCAAGTGCAAGACGACCGAGACCAAGATCTGGTGGAACCAGCAGGGGCCCGCCGGTCCGGCCGGTCCGCCCGGCACCACGGGCCCGATCGGTGCCACCGGACCGAAGGGTGAGAAGGGCGACCAGGGTCCCCAGGGCCCGCAGGGTCCGCGTGGCCCTCAGGGGCCGCGCGGTCCGCAGGGTCCCAAGGGTGAGAAGGGCGACAAGGGCGACACCGGCCCCCAGGGTCCTCAGGGCCCGAAGGGCGAGAAGGGTGACAAGGGCCCCCAGGGTCCGCAGGGTCCTCGCGGTCCTCAGGGCCCCCAGGGTCCGAAGGGTGAGAAGGGCGACCGAGGCCCCCAGGGCCCCCAGGGTCCGCGCGGTCCTCAGGGTCCTGCTGGTCCCCAGGGCCCGAAGGGCGAGAAGGGCGACCCGGGTCCGCAGGGTCCCCAGGGTCCTGCCGGTCCCCAGGGCCCGAAGGGCGAGAAGGGTGACCCGGGCTCCGTGGAGCCGACCGTGAAGAGCATGTCCTTCTCCTTCGGCGGCTCGACCGGAAGCAGGAGCGTCAGCTGTGACGCGGGCAAGTCCGCCACCGGCGGCGGCTACACCATCACCAGCGGCTCCGCGAGCGCCCAGATCTACGCCTCCGCGCCCGTCGTCAGCGGCAGCAAGCCGAGCGGCTGGCAGGTGTCCGGCAAGAACGCCAGCGGCACCGTGTACGTGATCTGCGTCTGAGCGGACACACCTCCCGGAACGACGCGAGAGGCGATGGGATCCCCTGGGAATCCCATCGCCCGGCCGTCCCGGGTGACGTAAGCGCATGGAAAGGGAAAAGGCCGGTACGGCACTGCCGTACCGGCCTTCGCCGTCTCTTGATCAGTCCCCGAAGACGGCGGGCAGCGTGCCCTCGTACGCCGTCCGCAGCTCCGGCAGCGGGATCTCCAGCACGCCCTCGACGGTGAGCGACGACCCGCCCGTGGTGCCGAGGGTCTGGAACGGCACGTCGTTCGTGGCGCACAGCTTGACGAGCGCGTCGAAGTGCTCGGGCCGCACCGCCACCACCGCCCGCGCGGTGGTCTCGCTGAACAGGTCGGTGAACGCGTCGTCCCCCGGCGTGGCCACGGTGCAGCCGACGCCGTGCAGCAGGCACGACTCGGCGAGCGCCACGGCGAGCCCGCCGTGGGACAGGTCGTGCGCCCCCGCGATCAGCCCGCGCGCCGCGCCGGTCACCAGCACCTCGGCGAGCGCGCGCTCGGCGTCGAGCCGGGCCCGCGGCGGCAGCCCGCCCAGGTGGCCGTGCGCCACCCAGGCCCACTCCGAGCCGCCGAACTCCTCGAAGGTCTCGCCGAGCAGCACCACGCGCAGCCCGGCCTCGGGGAAGCCCGGCGTGATCCGCCTGGCCACGTCGTCGATCACGCCGAGCACGCCGACGATCGGCGTGGGGTGGATCGCCACCGACCCGGTCTGGTTGTAGAACGACACGTTGCCGCCGGTCACCGGCACCCCGAGGGTGCGGCAGGCGTCCGCGAGGCCGCGCGTCGCCTCGGCGAACTGCCACATCACCTCCGGGTCCTCCGGCGAGCCGAAGTTGAGGCAGTTCGTCACCGCGAGCGGCCGCGCCCCGGTCACCGCGACGTTCCGGTACGCCTCGGCGAGCGCGAGCTGCGCCCCGGCGTACGGGTCGAGCCTGGCGTAGCGGCCGTTGCCGTCGGTGGCGAGCGCGATGCCCCGGTTCGTCTCGGCGGCCTCGGGGGCGACGCCCGGCACCACGTCGCCGACCCGCAGCACCCCGGCGTCGGCGGGCATCGCCAGCACGGTGTTGCCCCGCACGTACCGGTCGTACTGCGAGGTCACCCACTCCTTGGAGGCGATGTTCGGGGAGGCGAGCAGCTCCAGCAGCGTGGCCCGCAGGTCGGCCGGCCGGGGCAGGCGGCGCGGGCTGTCGGCGTTGAGCGCGGCCTGCCCGGCGGGCTCGTGGTACGGCCGCTCGTAGACCGGGCCGTCGTTCGCGGCGGTGCCCGGCGGGATGTCGACGATCGTCTCGCCGCGCCAGGTCATCACCAGCCGCCCGGTGTCGGTGACCTCGCCGATCACCGTGGCGGGCACGTCCCACTTCGCGCAGACCTCGAGGAACGCGGGCACGTCCTCCGGGGTGACGATCGCCATCATGCGTTCCTGCGACTCGCTCATGAGGATCTCCTCCGGCCGCAGCGACGGGTCGCGCAGCGGGACGAGATCGAGGTCGATGCGCATGCCGCCGGTGCCCTTGGCGGCGAGCTCGGTGGTGGCGCAGGAGATGCCGGCCGCGCCGAGGTCCTGGATGCCGACCACCAGGTCGGCCTCGAACAGCTCCAGGCAGCACTCGACCAGCAGCTTCTCCATGAACGGGTCGCCGACCTGCACCGACGGCCGCTTCGCCTGGGACTCCTCCTCGAACGTGGCCGAGGCGAGCACCGAGGCGCCGCCGATGCCGTCCGGGCCGGTGCGCGCGCCGAACAGCACGACCTTGTTGCCCGGGCCGGGCGCGGTGGCGAGCTTGATCCGGTCCTTGCGCAGCAGGCCCACGCAGAGCGCGTTGACCAGCGGGTTCCCGGCGTAGCAGGGGTCGAAGGCGACCTCGCCGCCGATGTTCGGCAGGCCGAGGCAGTTGCCGTACGAGGAGATGCCCTCGACCACGCCGGGCAGCACCCGGCCGGTGTCCGGCGCGTCGATCGGGCCGAACCGCAGCGAGTCCATCACCGCGACCGGGCGGGCGCCCATGGAGAGGATGTCCCGCACGATGCCGCCGACGCCGGTGGCCGCGCCCTGGTGCGGCTCGACGTACGACGGGTGGTTGTGCGACTCGATCTTGAAGGTGGCGGCCCAGCCGTCGCCGATGTCGACCACGCCCGCGTTCTCGCCCATGCCGACGAGCAGCGCGTCCGACTTGGGGGCCTTGGCGGCGAACTGGCGCAGGTGGACCTTGGAGGACTTGTAGGAGCAGTGCTCGCTCCACATCACGCTGTAGATCGCCAGCTCGGACGAGGTCGGCCGGCGGCCGAGGATCTCCCGGACCCGCTGGTACTCGTCGTCCTTCATGCCGAGCTCGGCGTACGGCTGCGGCTCGTCCGGCGTGCGCGCCGCCCGCTCGACCGTGTCGACGAACCCGCCGGCCCTGCTGTCGGCGCTCACCTGCGTGCTCACCTGCCCGTCCGTGGTCGGCTGTGTGGAGTCCATGTCGGTGCCCGTCCGCGCGTTCATGCGTTCACCAGGTGCTTGAGGATGGAGGTGAAGATGCCGCGTCCGTCGAGGCTCGGGGCGCCGGTGAGCTCCTCGATCGCGTGCTCCGGGTGCGGCATGAGCCCGACGATCGAGCCGGTCTCGTTGGTGATGCCCGCGATGTCGTTCAGCGAGCCGTTCGGGTTGCCCAGGTAGCGGAAGACGACCCGGTTGTTCGCCTCGAGCTCGGCGATCGTCTCGGGGTCCGCGACGTACCGGCCCTCGCCGTGCTTGATCGGCAGCACGATCTCCTGCCCGGGCTCGTACGCGCCCGTCCACGCGGTGGACGTGTTCTCCACCCGCAGCCGCTGGTCGCGGCAGACGTAGCGGAGGCCGGCGTTGCGGGTGAGCGCGCCCGGCAGCAGGTGGGCCTCGCACAGGATCTGGAAGCCGTTACAGGTGCCGAGCACCGGCAGCCCCTTCCTGGCCGCCGGGATCAGCTCCTCCATCACCGGCGAGAACCGGGAGATCGCGCCGCAGCGCAGGTAGTCGCCGTAGGAGAAGCCGCCGGGGAGGAAGACCGCGTCCACCCCCTTCAGATCGCGGTCCGCATGCCACAGCGGCACCGCCGTCGCACCGGCGTGCCGCACCGCCCGCGCGGCGTCCTGATCGTCAAGAGTCCCTGGAAACGTGACCACGCCCACCCGGGCACCACTCATCGCGCTGTTTCCCCTCACGCAGGTCACAGGAGGTACGCCTCAGGCTATCCGGTTGACGTCGATGGTCCGGTAGGCCGGTTCCGCGTAACGGGATCGGGGCCGCCCCGGTCACACGGCGGCGAGCAGGTCGTCGCGGTCCGGGCGCGCCTGGTCGCCCGGCTGGGCGGCCCGCTCCCCAGCCTCCCGCCACCGGGCGGCCTCTTCGTCCCAGGCGAGCCGCTTGCGCAGCCGTACCGTGGTGCCCTGGCCGGGCGTGATGTCGAAGGAGATCTCGTCCACCACCGACTGCATGATCAGGATGCCGCGGCCGTGCTCGGTGTCGCCCGGCGGGAACCGCTCGGGGATCGCGGGCAGGCCGGGGCCGCGGTCGACCACGCGCAGCTCGCACCGGCCGTCGCGGATCGCGGCCGTCACCTGGTAGCGCTTGGCCGGACCGCCGTGCCGTACCGCGTTGGCACACGCCTCGGAGGCGGCGAGGAGGATGTCGGACACGCAGTCCTCGGCCACGCCGATGGTCCGCAGGGCGTTTCCCAGCACCCGGCGGACCATCGGGATGCCGAACGCATCCCGTGGCAGTGCCAGCGAGAACTCAATTTCCACCGGACTCCTCCCGGCACGGCGACATCACCTTGGGCTTGGTTCCCCGAAGGCAGCCGCCTAATCGTCGAATTCGACAGTTGTTATTGCGCCCGGTTGGCTCGTCCGGGTAATCCCCGACAAGACGCCCTCGCCGCCGTCAACCGTTCGCCGAATTAACGTCGTTCAAAAGCGTGGGCGAACCGGGGCCGGCCGATCTGTTGTGGTGAATCGGCGGATGGCGACCCCGGTGCGAAGTATCACTCGACCCGTACCGTGAAGTCCTCGATGACGGTATTCGCCAGGAGTGTCTCGGCCATTTTGCGGACCTCCGCGAGCGCGGCCTCGTCCGCCGGGCCGTCGAGTTCCAGCTCGAACCGCTTGCCCTGCCGTACCGAGGTCACCCCGGAGAAGCCGAGCCGGGGCAGGGCGCGGGCGATGGCCTGGCCCTGCGGGTCGAGAATCTCGGGTTTGAGCATGACATCGACGATGACGCGCGCCACGTTCCCCTCCTGGTCCGATGCCGCCGGCCCGTTTCGTCCCGGACCGGTGTGGTGAGACCTGTGCCTGGGCCCGGGTGCCCAGCCTAAGGCCTGCCCCGACGCCGCTCGGATCCGACCCGTGGGGTTGCGGGCCGGTCCCGGCGGCGCGGGTCCCGGCCGCCGCCGTGACCAGGGCGTGGGCACCCCGGGTGTGGCGGTGTGCCGGGTGGGAAATGGGAGGGTGTGGACGACCGCATGGACACGGGTGTGCAGGGGGGATCGGTGTCGCGGCGCAACCGGCGATGTTTCGGGTCTTGCGCGCGGCGTGCTGCGGAGTGTCATATGGCGATAAACGGGACTGTTCCCCACCAATCGGACCGGTCCCCTCACGTGGACGGCCCCCGCGGATGGCGACCCCATCGGCCGGGCCCCGGAGAACGGGAGTGGCAGTGAACACGAACGCCCCCGTCGGCGCCGAGACGTACGGCGCCGCCGCACCCCCCGAACTCGTCCAGCTCCTCACCCCCGAGGGCGAGCGCGTCGAGCATCCCGACTACGACATCGACCTCACCCCCGAGCAGGTGCGCTCGCTCTACCGCGACCTGGTGCTGGTCCGCCGGATCGACCTGGAGGCCGTCGCCCTGCAGCGGCAGGGTGAGCTCGGCATCTGGGCGTCGTTGCTCGGGCAGGAGGCCGCCCAGATCGGGTCCGGCCGCGCCCTGTCCGACCAGGACATGGTGTTCCCCACCTACCGGGAGCACGGGGTGGCCTGGTGCCGCAACGTCGACCCGATCAAGCTGCTCGGCCTGTTCCGCGGCGTGAGCCACGGCGGCTGGGATCCGGCCGAGCACAACTTCCACCTCTACACGATCGTCATCGGCAGCCAGACTTTGCACGCCGTTGGATATGCGATGGGCATTCAGCGGGACGGCGCCGAGGCCGCGGCGATCGTGTATTTCGGGGACGGCGCGACTTCGCAAGGCGACGTCAACGAATCGTTCATCTGGGCGGCGGTGAACAACGCCCCGGTCGTTTTCTTCTGCCAGAACAACCAGTGGGCGATTTCCGAGCCGCTGGAGAAGCAGTCGCGCATCCCGCTCTACCGCCGGGCCTCCGGGTTCGGCTTCCCCGGCATCCGGGTCGACGGCAACGACGTGTTCGCCTGCCTGGCGGTCACCCGGGAGGCGCTGCGCAACGCCCGCGAGGGCCAGGGCCCCACGCTGATCGAGGCGTACACCTACCGGATGGGCGCGCACACCACCTCCGACGACCCCACCCGCTACCGGGTGGAGAGCGAGCTGGAGGCGTGGAAGCTCAAGGACCCGATCGAGCGGGTCAAGGCGTACCTGTTCAAGAACGAGCTCGCCGACCAGGAGTTCTTCGAGGCGATCGACCTCGAGGCCGACGAGCTCGGCAAGGACCTGCGGCGGCGCTGCCTGGAGCTGCCCGACCCGGATCCGCTCGCCATCTTCGAGAACGTCTACGCCGAGCCGCACGCGCTGCTGCAGGAGGAGCGCGAGCAGTTCGCCGCCTACCTCGCGTCCTTCGAGGGGGTGGCGTGATGACCACGATGACCACGGGCGCGAGCCGTACCGCGGGCGGCCGGAGCGGGGGAGCGGCCACGCTCACCCTGGTCCGCGCGATCAACGAAGGGCTGCGCCGGGCCATGGAGGAGGACCCGAAGGTCCTCGTCATGGGCGAGGACGTCGGCAAGCTCGGCGGCGTGTTCCGGGTCACCGACGGGCTGCAGAAGGACTTCGGCGAGGACCGGGTCATCGACACCCCGCTCGCCGAGTCCGGCATCATCGGCACCGCGATCGGGCTCGCGCTGCGCGGCTACCGGCCGGTCTGCGAGATCCAGTTCGACGGGTTCGTGTTCCCGGCGGCCGACCAGATCATCACCCAGCTCGCCAAGATGCGGATGCGCTCGCTCGGCGCGCTGCGGCTGCCGGTCGTGGTGCGCATCCCGTTCGGCGGCGGCATCGGCGCGGTCGAGCACCACAGCGAGTCGCCCGAGGTGCACTTCACCCACACCGGCGGCCTGCGCGTGGTCGCCTGCAGCAACCCCGCCGACGGCTACCACATGATCCGCCAGGCGATCCGCTGCGAGGACCCGGTGATCTTCTTCGAGCCGAAGCGCCGCTACTGGGACAAGGCGCCGGTCGACCTCGACGCCGACCCCGACCTGCCGCTCGACAAGGGCCGGGTGGTACGGCCCGGCACCGACGTCACGCTGCTCGCCTACGGCCCGATGGTGCGCACCTGCCTGGAGGCCGCGGTCGCCGCCGAGGAGGACGGCCGCTCCCTGGAGGTGATCGACCTGCGGTCGCTCTCCCCGCTCGACACCGAGCTGGTCGTCGAGTCGGTACGGCGCACCGGGCGGTGCGTGGTGGTGCACGAGGCCCCCGTGTTCAGCGGGTACGGCGCCGAGCTCGCCGCGCGGATCACCGAGCAGTGCTTCTACCACCTGGAGGCCCCGGTGCTGCGGGTGGGCGGCTTCTCCACGCCCTACCCGCCGTCCCGGCTCGAGGACCACTACCTGCCGGACCTCGACCGGGTGCTCGACGCCGTCGACCGCACGTTCGCCTACTGACGGGAGAGGGACCGGTGCTTCGCGAGTTCAAGCTGCCCGACGTGGGCGAGGGCCTCACCGAGGCCGAGATCGTACGGTGGCACGTGGCGCCCGGCGACCAGGTCCGGGTGAACCAGACGATCGTCGAGATCGAGACGGCGAAGGCGGTGGTGGAGCTGCCCTGCCCGTTCGAGGGCGTGGTGGCCGGGCTGCTCGCCGCCGAGGGCGACACCGTCGAGGTGGGCAGGCCGATCATCCAGGTGGAGACCGAGCCGGACGGCGCCCCGGCGCCCGCCGGGGAGGCGCAACCCGCGGCGGCGGCCGAGGAGCCGCGTCCCGCCGCCGAGGCCGTGGCCGGTGCGGCCGAGGGCGAGGCGGGCGGCCGCCGTCCCGTGCTCGTGGGCTACGGGGTGAAGGCGGGCGCGACGCGCCGCCGCCCGCGGCGGCCGGGGCCGGGCCGCGGACCGGCCGGTACGGCACCGGCCGCGCCGTCGCTCCCCGGCGCCTCGGCGGGCGCCGCCCCCGCGGCGCCGGCCGCGCCGTCGCCGGCCGTACCTCCGGTGGCCGGTGGCGGGCCGGCGGCGGGCGGCGCGCGGGCCATCACGCTCGCCAAGCCGCCGGTGCGCAAGCTCGCCAAGGACCTCGGCGTCGACCTCGCCACGGTGACCGGGACCGGGCCGAACGGCACCATCACCCGGGAGGACGTGCGCCGCGCGGCCGCCGCGACCGTGCCCGCCGCGACCGTGCCCGCCGTACCGGTCACGCCCGCCGCGCCGCAGGCGGCGCCGGCCGGCCGCGAGGAGCGCATCCCGGTCAAGGGCGTGATGAAGGCGATGGCCTCGGCGATGGTCGCCTCGGCGTTCTCGGTGCCGCACGTCACCGAGTTCCTCCAGGTGGACGTGACGGCCACGGTGGACGCGGTGGCCCGGCTGCGGGCGATGCCGGACTTCGCCGAGGTGAAGGTCTCCCCGCTGCTGCTCGTCGCCCGGGCGCTGATCACGGCGGCGCGGCGGCACCCGCTGATCAACTCGTCGTGGGCCGGCGACGAGGTGGTGGTGAAGCACTACGTCAACCTCGGCATCGCCGTGGCGACCGAGCGCGGGCTCGTGGTGCCGAACATCAAGGACGCGCAGGAGCTGTCCCTGCCCGGCCTCGCCAAGGCGCTCAACGAGCTCACCGCCCGGGCGCGGGAGGGCCGCAGCCAACCGGCCGAGATGACCGGCGGCACGATCACCATCACCAACGTCGGGGTGTTCGGCGTGGACGCGGGGACGCCGATCATCAACCCGGGGGAGGCCGCGATCCTCGCGTTCGGCCGGATCCGCGACATGCCGTGGGTGGTCGACGGCGCGATCGTGCCGCGCAAGGTGTGCACGCTCGCCCTGTCGTTCGACCACCGGATCATCGACGGCGAGCTCGGCTCGGCCGTACTGCGCGAGGTCGGCGCCATGCTGGAGGACCCGCTGCGCCTCCTTGCCTGGAGCTGAGCTCGGCCGATACCGGTTCGCAAGTGATCGCCAAGCGGCCCGGATCATGATGGGCGCGACGCCGGGCGGTAGCCCGCCGCCGCCCGGCAAGCGGTCGGCCCCGCCGGGGCCACCGATCGCGCCGGTAAAGGGACACGGGCCGTTGCGTCGGTGAACGGCGGGGCCGCGAGAGTGCGCCCCACCCGGCGGTACGCCGGGTCGGGGCGGCTCCGCGGCCCCTTTTCACCATCTCTCCCCGCCGTGCTCCGGCACCGCCCCCGAGGGGGCGCCGGGCGGCCTATGCGAATCGGGTCAGAACGCCTCCTCGGGCATCTCCATGAGGTCGTTGCCGGTGGTCTCGACGACCCGGCGCTCGGCGGCGATGCGCGGCAGCACGGTCTTGGCGAAGAACGACGCGGCCGCGACCTTGCCGGTGTAGAAGTCCCGGTCCTGGTCGGAGGCGGCGAGCTTCTCCAGGGCCAGCTCGGCCTGGCGGAGCAGCAGCCAGCCGATCACCAGGTCGCCGAGCGCGAGCAGGAACCGGGTGGTGTTGAGCCCGACCTTGTAGATCTCCTTGGGCTGCTCCAGCGAGGCGAGCGCCCAGCCGGCCATGGTGTCGGCCATCGCCTTCACCTCGGCGGCGGCCTCGGCGAGCAGCTCCCGCTCCTCCTTCAGCCGTCCGTTGCCCGCCTCCGACGCGGCGAACGCGTTGATCTCGCCGAGCAGCGTGCCGAGGGCCGCGCCCTGGTTACGGATGATCTTGCGGAAGAACAGGTCGAGGCCCTGGATCGCGGTCGTGCCCTCGTAGAGCGAGTCGATCTTCGCGTCCCGGATGTACTGCTCGATCGGGTAGTCCTGCAGGAAGCCGGAGCCGCCGAGGGTCTGCAGCGAGCGGGCGAGCATCTCGTACGAGCGCTCCGAGCCGACGCCCTTCACCAGCGGCAGCAGCAGGTCGTTGAGCGCCTCGGCGTTCTCGTCCCGCTCGCCGCGGAGCCGGGCGATCTGGGCG
This sequence comes from Thermopolyspora flexuosa, assembly GCF_006716785.1. Lineage (NCBI taxonomy): Bacteria > Bacillati > Actinomycetota > Actinomycetes > Streptosporangiales > Streptosporangiaceae > Thermopolyspora > Thermopolyspora flexuosa. The sequence continues at coordinate 494,514 of NZ_VFPQ01000002.1, forward strand.
GCGTCCTGGAAGGAGGCCGTGTAGAACACCAGGGCCCGCATGCCCTCGGCGTACGCCTTCTGCAGCATGAGCTCGCGCCGCACGTCCGGGTGGTGGGTGATGGTGACCCGCGGCGCGGTCTTGTCCGTCATGCGGGTCATGTCCGCGCCCTGCACGCGGTTGCGGGCGAACTCGAGCGCGTTGAGGTAGCCGGTGGACAGCGTGGCGATCGCCTTGGTGCCGACCATCATCCGCGCCATCTCGATGATGAGGAACATCTGCCGGATGCCGTCGTGCACGCCGCCGACGAGGTAGCCGATCGCCGGGTGCTTGGCGCCGAAGGTGAGCTCGCAGGTCGTGGAGACCTTCAGGCCCATCTTCTTCTCGACGTTGGTGACGTAGACGCCGTTGCGCTCGCCGAGCTCACCGGTCTCCAGGTCCACCAGGTACTTCGGCACGAGGAACATCGACAGGCCCTTCGTGCCGGGGCCCGCGCCCTCGGGGCGGGCGAGCACGAGGTGGTAGATGTTCTCGGCCATGTCGTGCTCGGCGCTGGTGATGAAGCGCTTCACGCCCTCGATGTGCCAGGTGCCGTCCGGCTGCGGGATCGCCCGGGTACGGCCGGCCCCCACGTCGGACCCGGCGTCGGGCTCGGTGAGCACCATCGTGGCGCCCCACCGCCGCTCGACCGCGAGCTGGGCGAACCGCTTCTGCTCCGGGGTGCCGATCTCGTAGAGGATGCGGGCGAACCCGGGGCCGGCGCCGTACATCCAGATCGCCGGGTTGGAACCGAGCACGAGCTCGGACATCGCCCAGACCAGGCTGCGCGGGCCGAGCGTGCCGCCGAGCTCCGGGGGAAGCTCGATCCGCCACCATTCGGCGTCCATCCACGCCTCGTAGGAGCGCTTGAAGCTCTCCGGCATGGTCACGCTGTGGGTCTCGGGGTCGAAGACCGGCGGGTTGCGGTCCCCGTCCACGAAGGACTCGGCGAGCGGGCCGGTGGCGAGGCGTTCCACCTCTTCGAGGATGTTCCGGGCGGTCTCCTCGTCGATGTCGGCGAACGGGCCGGTGCCGAGGATCTCGCCCCGCTTGAAGAGCTCGAAGAGGTTGAACTCGATGTCACGGAGATTGCTCTTGTAGTGGCCCATGACGGACTCCTCGGACGCCTGCAGGGGACGGCTAAGTTACGTACTGGTCAGTAACTGTACCGACGATGCTACCCGCTGGTAACCGGGGGAAAACTAGATTCTTTTGACTCCGCGCTCAAGTCGCCGATAACGGGATGAATGATGACAAAGCTCACATGCGGGTGATCGTCGCGGCAGGCCGGGATGGCGGGCGCGGGGAGCCTAGTATCCGGGGCATGGACGCAACACGCGGCGCCGGGCATCGGGATGCGGATCCGGCCGAGGTGGCCGAACGCTGGCGGAGGGAGCTCGCCGCCTGGGCGATCCCCGACGAGATCATCGCCGCGGCGCCGGAGAGCCCGTGGGGGCACAACGTCGCCCGGTTCGCCCGCCGTACCGACCAGGCGATCGCCCGGCCGGTCGGGCCCACCGCGCGGCGCGTCCGCGAGGCGCTGCAGGATGGCACCACGGACGCGGCCGCCGCCACGCGTTTTCCCGGTTCACTGCTCGACGTGGGCGCGGGCACGGGCGCGGCGAGCCTGCCGCTGCGGCCCCGGGAACTGATCGCGGTCGACGAGTCCGCCGCGATGCTGGCCGAGCTCACCCGCCGGGCCGAAGGGCTCGGGGTGCCGGTGCGGGTGATCGAGGGGCGCTGGCCGGACGTGGCCGGGCGTACGCCGGTCGCCGACGTCGCGGTGTGCGCGCACGTGGTCTTCAACGTGCCGGACCTGGCGGAGTTCTTCACCGCGCTCACCGCGCACGCCCGCCGCCGGGTGGTCGTGGAGATGCCCGAGCGGCACCCCACGAGCTGGCTCAACCCGCTCTGGGAGCACTTCCACGGCCTGCGCCGGCCGGCCACCCCCACCTACGCGGACGCGGTCGCGCTCGCCCGCGCGCTGGGGTACGGCGTGGCGGTGGAGCACCACCGCGCGCCCGACCGGCTGTACGCGTCGATCGAGGAGATGGCCGCGTCGGCGTGTCGCCGGCTCTGCCTCGATCCGGCCCGGGCGGACGAGGTGGCCAGGGTCGCCGAGGAGCTCGGGGTGTGGCCGCTCGAGCCCACCCGCTGGGTCACCCTCTGGTGGGACGTGCCCGCCTGACGTTCCCGATCGCACGTCCTCGGCGGGCTTCTGTCCGGTTTTCCGTAACCACCTTGACCAGTTTGATGGTGTTGGAGTTCACTGGCGCTCATGATTCAGGTTCTGACCGTGACCTTCGACTGCGCCGACCCGTACGGCCTCGCCGAGTGGTGGAGCCGGGCCACCGGATGGCCCCTGGTCGACTCCGAGCCCGGCGACGACGCGGTCCAGCTCGACCCGCCGCCCGACCGGCCGCACCAGCCGCCGCTGCTGTTCCTCAGGGTGCCCGAGGGCAAGACGGCCAAGAACCGGGTCCACCTCGACGTCGTCCCCACCGACGGCCGTACCCGGGACGAGGAGGTCGACCGGCTGATCGCGCTCGGCGCCAAGCCGTACGAGGATCACCGCAGGCCGGACGGCTCGGGCTGGATGGTCCTGCTCGACCCCGAGGGCAACGAGTTCTGCGTCTGCCGCAGCCCCGCCGAGCGCGCGGCCGCCGAACCGGCGTCGTGACCGGCGCGGCGGGCCGGCATCGCCGTCACCCGTGCCTGCGGTGCCGGACGTGCGTCCGGCGCGGCAGGTGACGCGCCGGGTGAAACGCCCTCACCGTGGTCCGCCACGGCCGGGCCGATGAGGATGGCCTGTGGGGTGCCGTCTCCGCGTTGACCATCGGCCGGGTCAGCGCGGGGACGGTGTGCGTCCGCGGACGACCAGGGTGAGCAGGCCGGTGATCAGGTACACGAGCGCGCCGCCCCAGACCGCGTCCCAGGCCGCGCCGAACACGCCCTCGCCGTCGAGCACGAGCTGCACCGGGTAGAGCAGGATCGCCGTGCCCGCCGCCGGGTAGAGCGAGAACCGCCACGGGTGCCGCAGCGACCAGGCGCGCGCCTTCTGGGTCACCCGGTCGCCCCGGTCCGGCCGGGCCACCGCCCCGATCGCCGCGATCAGCGTGAACAGACCGATCCCCATCCCCACCGACCAGCTCAGGTCGACGTCCCCGCCGATCAGATCGAAGAGCACGTCCACCCCGGCGACCAGCGCGCCGGTGATGCCCGCCGCCTTCCACGGCGCCCCCCGCAGTGCCGCCCCCGACAGGGCCATCTCGTCGCGTCGCGTCAGTTCGTTCATGCCCCCACAGTGCATCCCGGCCGGGCCGCGGCGGATCGGGGACCGACCCTGGTTCTTCCCCGGCGTTCGTCTCAGGGTCGCGGGGTGGGGCTGCCCGGACGCGCCCCCTGGCGGTGCTCCCGCGGGCTCACCCCGCGCACCCGCTTGAACGCGGCGCTGAGCGCGAACGCGGTGCCGTACCCGACCTTGCGGGCGACCGTCTCCAGCGTGGTCTCGGGGTCGCGCAGCAGCTCGGCGGCGAGGTCGAGGCGGCGGTTGGTGAGGTACGTCATCGGCGGCTCGCCGACGAGCCGGGTGAACCGGCGGGCGAACGCGGCCCGCGACACCCCGAGCCGGGCGGCGAGCGCGGCCACCGTCCAGGGGTGGGCCGGGTTCTCGTGCAGCAGCCGCAGCGCCGTGCCCACCACCGGGTCGGCGTGCGCCCGGAACCACGCCGGGGCCGCGTCGGCCCGCCGCGCGAACCACGCCCGCAGCGTCGCGACGAGCAGCAGGTCGAGCAGCCGGTCGAGCAGCACCTCCTGGCCCGGGCCGTCCCGGGCGATCTCGTCGTGCAGCAGCGCGAGCGGCCGCCGGTCCCAGGCGTCCCGGCGCAGCACCAGCGCGGGCGGCAACGCCTCCAGCAGCCGCCGGGTGACCTCGTCGCGCATCCGGTAGGTGCCGACGAGCAGCATCGTCTCCGCCGACCGCGACCACCCCCAGGTGCGCACCCCCAGGTCCATCGCGTCGCACAGGTCCTCGCCGGCCGGTGAGCGCGCGCAGCCGCCGGGGTGGATCACCGCCTGGGGCGGGGTCGCCGGGTCGTCGGCGAGCACGTACGGGTCGGGGCCGCGCACGATCACCACGTCCTCGGCGCCGAGCCGCTCCGGCGGCGCCCCCTCCCGCATCAGCCAGGCGGACCCGCGCCCGACCGCGACCAGGGTGAGCGGCGCCCCGTCCATCACCCGCAGCGACCAGGGCGGATCGACCAGCGCGCGCACCAGGAACGCCCCGCGCGCCCTCGGCCCCTCGAGCAGCGCAACGAGCGCGTCCATGCCCCGAGTCTACGTGCGTGATCTCCTGCGGCTCCGTGCGAACACGGACGAACGGAACGGGCGTACGCAGCGAACGAACGCACCGTACGCACGGCGGGAACGGTGCGACGAACGCATATGCGGCCGCGCGTCCCACGCATGGCCGTGCCGTACCGCCCGGCCGTTCACTGGAGCCATGACAGGCGACACGCTGACGCTCGTGACGGGCGGCACCGGCGAGACCGGGCGCCGCGTGGCCGGACGGCTCCACGCCCGCGGCCGTGCGGTACGGCTGGGCTCCCGGGCCGGGACGCCGCCGTTCGACCGGCACGACCCGCGCACCCGGCCCGCGGCGCCCGGCAGGCCCGCCACCGGCTGCGCCGCGTACGCCCGGCGGGCCACGGAGAGCGGGGCGTGGGCATGACCGCCGTGCTCGGGGCCGCCGCGCTCGTCGGCGCGCTGATCGCCACCGGGGTCATGGCCGGGCTCTACGCCGCGTTCGCCATCGCGGTGATGCCGGGCCTCGCCCGGATCGGCGATCTCGCGTTCGCCGACGCCATGCACCAGATCAACCGGGCGATCCGCAACGGGTGGTTCGCGGCCGCGTTCGCCGGCGCGGCGGTGCTCACCGGGCTCGCCGCCGTGCCGCACGCGGGCGGCCCGGCGCTGCCGTGGATCGCCGCCGCGTTCCTGCTGTACGGCGCCACGCTCGTGATCACCTTCGGCGGGAACGTGCCGCTCAACGACGCGCTCGACGCCGCCGTCGCCGACCCGGCGATCCGCACCGACCCGGCGCGGGCGGCCGCGGCGCGGGCCGCGTTCGAGGCCCGCTGGGTGCGCCGGCACGCCTGGCGCACCCTGCTCTGCCTGGCCGCCTTCGCCTGCCTCGCGATCGCCCTGCTGGTCCGCGGCTGAGCCCGCGGCCCCTCAGGCGACCTCCTCCGTCTCCGCCTCGGCCGCGGTGATCTCGACCCGGTTGTCGTGGTAGACCGGGCCGCGGCCCATGTCCGCGTCGCGCTCCTCGACCACCGCGTTGACGTTCGCCCCGCCGGGCGAGAGCTTCGGCCAGTGGCCCTTGAACGAGGCGACCACGCCGGGCCGTACCCGGTCGCTGACCTCCACGACGGCGAGGAACTCGCCGTGCCGGTTGAACACCCGCGCCCGCACGCCGTCGCGCAGGCCGCGCGCCGCCGCGTCGGCCGGGTTCACCAGCACGCGCGGGTCCTTGGCCCGCCGCCGCAGCTCCGGGTTGTTGCCGAACGTGCTGTTGAGGAACTCGTGCGGCGCCGGGGTGACCAGCGTCAGCGGGTACCGCTCGTCCTCGGCGGCCGAGTGCGGCGGCACGTACCGGGGCAGGCGGCCCAGCCCGAGGGCCTCGGCCCGGGACGAGGCGAACTCGAGCCTGCCGGACGGCGTGGGGAAGCCCTCGGCGAACGGCAGGAACGGGTCGGGGACGCTGAGCCGTACCCAGCCCTCCTTGCGCAGCCGGTCGAGCGTGATCCCGGCGAGCGCGGGGTGGTCGACGGAGAGCAGCTGCTCGGCGAGCTCGAGGTCGGAGTCGTAGAGCGAGGGCTCGGTGCGGCCCATCGCCCGCGCCACCCGGCGGAACGTCTCGGTGGTGGACGCGCACTCACCGGCCGGGGGTACGGCGGGCTCGTTCCACAGCAGGTAGAGGTGGCCGTACCCGGCGTGCAGGTCCATGTGCTCGGGCTGCATCGTGGCCGGGAGCACGATGTCGGCGTAGTCCACGGTGTCGGTGGGGAACTGCTCCATCACCACCGTGAACAGGTCCTCGCGGGCGAGACCGCGGCGCACCCGGTTCTGGTCGGAGGTGCTCGCCAGCGGGTTCGCCGCGTACACCCACAGGCACTTGACCGGGGTCTCGCCGAGGCCGTCCACCGGGTCGGGGATCTCCAGCGCCTCGGCGAGGCGGGTCATCGGCAGCGTGCGCACCGGGTGGGGGAGCAGGTCCTCGCGGGTGTCGAGGCGCAGCGGGAAGTGGCCGCTCGTCGAGTAGGCGACGCCCCCGCCGGGGTACCGCCAGTCGCCGGTCACGCCCGGGATGCAGGCGATCGCGCGCATCGCCGCGCCGCCGCCGGAGTGGCGCTGCACCCCCATCGTGGCGCGGATGCCGGTGGGCCGGGTGTGCGCGAGCCGCAGCCCGAGCGCGCGGATCGACGCCTCCGGCAGGCCGGTGATCTCCGCGACCCGCTCCGGCGGGAACTTCGCGACCTCCTCGCGGAACTCCTCCCAGCCGAGCGTGTGCGCCGCAAGGAACTCGCGGTCCTCCGCGCCCTCGGACACCACCACGTTGATCAGCCCGAACGCGAGCGCGGCGTCGGTGCCCGGCCGGATCGGCAGATGCTCGTCGGCCTGGTCGGCGGTCCGGGTCCGCACCGGGTCGATCGCGACCACGTACGCGCCGTTCGCCCGGGCCTGCTGGACGTACTTCCACACGTGGTGGCCGCTGGTCAGCGGGTTCGTGCCCCACAGCAGGATCAGCCGGGACAGCGCAAGCGACTCCGGGTCCATGCCCGCCGGGGTGCCGTTCACCATCCGCAGCCCGACCCCGCCCGCCTTGGAGCAGATGTTGAGGTCGTGCCGGGAGGCCCCGAGCACGTTCCACAGCCGCTGCCCGGCGCCGCCCTCCTCGCCCTGCAGGTAGCCGAGCGACCCCGTGCCCTGGTACGGCCAGATCGCCTCGCCACCGTACTCGTCGATGATCCGGCGCAGCCGGGTCGCGATCTCGGCGAGCGCCTCGTCCCAGGTGATGCGCTCGAACCGCCCCGACCCCTTGGGGCCGACGCGGCGCATCGGGTGGAGGATGCGGTCGGCGGCCCGGGTCTGCTCCAGGTACCGGTTGACCTTCACGCACAGCGCGCCGCGCGTGTACGGATGCCCGGGGTTGCCGCGCAGCCCGACCGCCTCGCCGTCCCGGACCGTGACCACCCACGAGCAGGTGTCCGGGCAGTCGAGCGGGCACGCACCGAGGACCGTGAGTTCCGACGTCATGGCCCTCAGGCTAACCGTCGCCACCGACACCGATCGGGACGGGAAAGGACATGAAATTTCGTGCGCCCCGGATGTCCGTAACCCGGCCGCCCCGGGGCCGTCGCCCGGGACGGCCGCGTCACCGCTCCAGCTCGGCGATGTGCGCGATGTTCCTCTGGTCGGTCGGGTCGCTGCTCGGCGCGGTCGCGAACCAGGCGTCGAGGATCTCCACGAGCAGCTGCGGGCTGGTCAGCCGCAGGCTCAGCGCGAGCACGTTCGCGTCGTTCCACTTGCGCGCGCCCTCCGCGGTCTGCGCGTCCACGCACAGCGCGGCCCGCACCCCCGGCACCTTGTTCGCGGCGATCGACGCGCCGGTGCCGGTCCAGCAGCACACGACCGCCTGGTCCGCCTTGCCCTCGGCGACGTCCCGCGCCGCGGCCGAACAGCACCAGGCCCAATCGGGCGGGTCGTTCTCCGCCAATGCTCCGTAGAGTGTGACCGTATGGCCCCGCCGCTCCAGTTCGGTGATGACCTGGGACGCCACGCCGTCGAGACTGTCGGAGGCCACTGAGATGCGCATGTCTCCGATTGTCCGTGCCGGCCGGGCGGAACGGGAGGAGGGACGCCGGGAGAGCGGCGGCTCGGGGGTGGGCCGACGACGGAGTCGGTGACGAACTGGTGATCACGGGGGGCGATCGCGACGGGCGACCCGCAGACGACGGGCGGCGCGCCGGCCCGCGGGGGCGAGCAGGTGGCCGCACGGCCGGTGCGCGTGCCGGAGACCACGCCGGACGCCGGCCCGGCGGACCTGGACGGCCGTGACGGCCGGGCCGTACGCACCCGCGAGGTGGCCGGCGGGCCGACCGGAACGCCGCGCGGCGGGGGTGGCGCGGCGGACGAGGATCGGTGTGAATCTTGTGAGAACGGTGGGCCGTCTGATCGACTACCAGGCACGGCGAAATCCACCGGAAGGGCACGACCGCTGGCGGTGACGGACATCAAGGGACGCGACGCTGAGCAGCACACGGAGGACAACGGGTCCCCCGTGGATGAGTCGCGGCCCGCCTCCGACGTCGTGCTCGTCGTGGAGCCGTTGCTCCCGCAGCGGCTGCGGCGCCCGTCGGACGCGCTGCGCTTCTTCGCCGCGCTGATCGCGCTCGCCGTCGTCATCCTGCTCGCGCTCATCGCCCAGGAGACCCTCAAGGGCCTGGAGTCCGACGTCACCGAGGGCACGGCGCGGGCGCCCGGCTTCCTCGCCGGGCTCGCCGGGTTCATCGGCGGCGCCGCCGTGCTCGCCGTACCGGCCGGGTTCGCGGTCGAGCGGGTGTTCCACCGGGACGGCCTGCGGGTCGCCGAGGGGCTGATCGCCGCGATCGCCGGCATGGTGGTCTCCTTCGGGCTCGGCGAGTGGCTCGTCACGTACGGGCCCGACGACCTCCACCAGCTGTTCACCGGCAACCGCAGCAACGTCGAGCCGCTCAACACGCTGCTCACCTCGGTGATCGCGTACGCCACGGCGGTGCGCATCAACCGCAGGCCCACCTGGCGGACCCTGATGTGGACGGCCGTGGCGATCGACGTGTTCGCGCTGTTCACCGGCGTCGCCGCCACCGTGCTCGGGGTGATCGTCTCCGTGCTGGTGGGCACGGCGGTCGGCTTCGCCACCCTGTACGGCATCGGCAGCCCGAACACCCGGCCGCCGGGCAGCGCCGTGGTCGCCGCGCTGCGGCGGCTCGGCTTCGCGCCCGCGGGCGCCCGCCGGATCGAGGACGACACGCTCGGCAGCCGCCGGTACGTGGTGGGCCTGCGCGACGGCCGCCGCCTCGACGTCACCGTGCTCGACCGGGACCGGCAGGTCGCCGGGCTGGTCTACCGCATCTGGCGGCGGCTCCGCCTGCACACCGAGAGCCGCCACCGCGCGATCCGGTCGCTGCGGGCCGAGCTGGAGCGTGAGGCGCTCATGGCGTACGCGGCGCACGCCGCCGGGGCGAACATCCCCCGGCTGCTCGGCACCGCGGAGATCGGCACCGACGCGGCGCTGCTCGCCTACGAGCACATCGAGAGCCGTCCGCTGGAGGAGGTGCCGGACGAGGAGCTCGACGACGACGTGCTGCGCCGCATCTGGGAGCAGGTGCGGATCTTCCACGACCACCGGCTGGCGCACCGGCACCTGACCGGGGAGAGCATCCACCTCGCCAACGACGGCCGCATCCTGCTGCTCGACACCCGCAGCGGGGAGATCGCCGCCGGTGACCTGCTGCTCCGGCTCGACATCGCCCAGCTCCTCGCCTACCTGGGCTTGCGGGTCGGGCCGGAACGCTCGGTCGCCTCCGGCGTGGCCGTGCTCGGGCCGGACGCGATCGCGAGCGCGCTGCCGCTGCTGCAGCGCATCGCGCTGGTCCGGGGCACCCGGGCCGCGGTCGCACGCACCAAGGAGCTGCTGCCGAGCCTGCGCGAGCAGATCCTCGCGCTCAGGCCGCAGCACCCCGTGGAGGAGGAGGTACGGCTCGAGCGGTTCCGCCCGCGCACCCTGGTCACCACGATCGCCGGGGCGTTCGCCGCGTACGTCCTGCTCTCCCAGCTCAGCCAGGTGAACGTGGGCGACCTGCTGGGCAGCGCGCAGTGGGGCTGGGCCGCGGTCGCGGTCGCGGCGGCCGTGCTCAGCTACGTGGCCGCGGCGGTGGTGCTCATGGGCTTCGTGCCGGAGAAGCTGCCGTTCGGGCGGACGGTGATGGTCCAGTTCGCCGGGTCGTTCGTCAAGCTCGTCGCCCCGGCGGCGGTCGGCGCGGTCGCCATCAACACCCGCTACCTGCAGAAACGCGGCATACCGCCGGGTCCGGCGGTGGCGAGCGTGGGCGCCTCCCAGCTCATCGGCCTCGTCTCGCACATCTCGCTGCTGCTGCTGTTCGGCTACATCACCGGCAGCCAGGCCGCGCCGACGCTCACCCCGTCCCGGGGCCTGGTGTTCACCCTGCTGTCGGTGGCGGTGCTCATCCTCGTCGTGCTCGCCGTACCGCCGCTGCGCCGCCTGCTCACCACCCGGCTGCGCAAGCTGTTCTCCGGCGTCGTGCCCCGGCTGCTCGACGTGCTGCAGA